>CADCIK010000116.1 GCA_902801415.1 uncultured Lachnospiraceae bacterium | reverse complement strand
CTCCTTGTCCTCCATCTCGAAGTCATATCCATCACAGGCAATAAAGGTCGCGCCTGCCCGCTCGATCTTATCCCTGAACATCTCGAAGGAGAAGTAATATACCTGATGACCGGCTTCTGTCAGCTCTTTCACGAGGCCCAGTGTGGGATTGGTATGTCCGTGGGCCGGAATACAGAACCATGCGATCTTCATAACTCAATCTCCAGCAGGATCGGCGTGTGGTCCTGCCTGGGACCCGAGTCAAGCATCTCCGACCGCTTCACCTGTCCTTTAATGCGGTCACTGACAAGGAAATAGTCGATCCTCCATCCCGAATTGTTGGTCTTGCTGGTCCGAATTCTCTGCGCCCACCAGGAATAGACGTCCTTCACATCTCCGTGCACATAGCGGAACGTGTCAACGAACCCTTTAGCCAGAAGATTCGTAAATCCTTCTCTCTCCTCATCTGTAAAGCCTGCTGACATGTGATTGGACTCGGGATGGGCCAAGTCGATCTCCTTATGCGCCACGTTGAAGTCGCCGCACGCGATCACAGGTTTCTTCTGATCCAGCTGCGCAAGGTAGTCGGCATAGCATTTGTCCCATTCCTGTCTCTCTCCCAACCTCTTCAGGCCGTCTCCGGCGTTCGGTGTATAGACGTTGACAAAATAGAAACTTCCCCGATTCTGGGTGCGATCTTCTCCGCATGGATTCCCTCTTTATAAAGAATCATTGTCCCCGCATAACCCTTTCTGGCAGGCGGTTCCGAGCTCACCCACTCGACATGATAGCCCGGAAACATCACTGTCAGGGCTTCTGTGTGTTTTTTGGCTGGTCCCGTTGCCGGAAGCTTGGTCTCCTGTATAGCAATAATATCGGCGTCCTCGCCAGCCAATGTATTCAATACGTCTCTGGACAGTTGCGCTCTGGGAGAATCTGAGGTCAGCGCGGCGTTCAGGGAATCTATATTCCAGGATATGAATTTGGACATGTGTTCCTCCTTTGATGCGATCTTTACCGTCATTTATCATACTGTATGTGATTAATGATACAGTATCATATATGCAGCTTTACAGAATACCCTTTCGGGTGCAAATTCAACGCTCGACTTTTCTATTATACCCTTTAGGGTATTATTTATACATTGTTTCAACAGCCTTATCTAAATGCAAAAAGCCGCCGAAGGTACCCTTCAGCGGCTCAAGCAATCAAACTCTCACACCGTTCACTTTCTCAGCAGCTCCACAAATGCATCAGGCGTGAGCTTATCTCTGTGTTCTGTCAACATTACTTCCATCGTATCCAGGATCTTCCTGCCCAGATCCTCGTGTCCGAAGAAATCCAGAAGCTGGGACGCTGACCAGATCGCTGCCAGAGGATTGGAGATCTGCTTTCCGGCGATGTCTGGAGCTGAACCGTGGATGGGTTCAAACATGGAGGGGAACTTCCTCTCCGGATTGAGGTTGGCGCCTGCTGCCAATCCCATGCCTCCTGCGATGGCCGCTCCCAGATCAGTCAGGATATCTCCGAACAGGTTGGAAGTCACAACAATCTGGAACCGCGAAGGATCCTTGACCATGAACATGGACGCAGCATCCACAAGAAGTGAATAGGTCTTAACGTCCGGATACTCCTTCCCGACTTCCTTGAAAACGCTGTCCCAGAAGACCATCGAGTAGTTGAGCGCGTTCGCCTTGCTGACACTGGTGAGCGTCTTGTGCTCTTTCCGCGCAAGCTCATAGGCATACCTTATGACACGCTCTGTTCCCTTGCGGGAGAAGACGCTGTCCTGGATGACCACCTCGTTAGGCTGACCCTTGTAGAGCCATGCGCCTTGTCCTGCGTACTCGCCTTCCGTGTTTTCACGGATGAAAGTCATGTCAATCTCTTCCGCCTTCACATCTTTGAGCGGGCACTGCGCTCCTTTCAGGAGCTTGACCGGCCGCAAATTGATATATTGGTCAAAATCGTGCCTGATCCGGATCAACAGCCCTCGCAGGGAAACATTGTCCGGAACGCCCGGATATCCCACAGCGCCGAGTAAGATCGCGTCATATTTGGACAGGATATCGATGCCGTCCTCCGGCATCATCTCTCCGGTCTTCAGGTAGTACTCACATCCCCAGGGGAAATCCGTGAAGGAAAACCTGAAGCTTCCATCAAGTGCGGCGGCCGCATCCAGCACTTTTTTGCATTCTGCCATGACCTCCGGTCCGATTCCGTCTCCCGC
>CADCIK010000115.1 GCA_902801415.1 uncultured Lachnospiraceae bacterium | reverse complement strand
CTGGCAGAAGAGCATGCGCGACCCTTCCGCGATCGCGACCCGCGAGGCGCTCAAAGACATCATGCGCTTCTGGCTGTCCCACGGATGCGACGGCTTCCGCGTAGATATGGCCTCTTCCCTTGTCAAACACGATGATGAGAAGAAGAGCGGAACAAGCGCAATCTGGAGAGACGTGCGCCGCATGCTGGATCTGGAGTTTCCCGATGCGGCCATGGTCTCCGAATGGAGCAATCCTTCCCTCTCTCTTCGCGCAGGCTATGATATGGACTTCGTCCTCAATGAGGTGGGCGGCGGTTACTCCACGCTGATGCGCGACTACTACAACCACGGCGGCAGTGTCAATGGCGACCGGAACGCGGAGGATCACAGCCGCTTCCTGGACCAGTATCTTGCCTGGTATGAGGACACGAAGGATCTCGGTTACATCTCTGTTCTGACCTGCAACCACGACACGATCCGCCCCAGTTATAACCTGGATCCTGCTGAGCTCAAGCTCGCGTATTCCTTCCTGTTCACCCTGCCCGGCGTGCCTTTCCTCTATTACGGTGATGAAATCGGCATGAAATATCTCGATGTTCCCACCAAGGAGGGCGGTTATTTCCGCACCGGCGCCAGAACGCCCATGCAGTGGGATGGCAGTCCGAACCTGGGCTTCTCCGCAGGCCGCAGCGAAGATCTGTATCTGCCTGTCGACAGCGCAGAAAACGCACCCACTGTGGAGACTCAGGAAAACGATCCCGATTCTCTTCTTAACACCGTGCGCGCGATCCTTTCGCTTCGCCATACAGAGGAAGACCTGCAGGCGGACGCTGCCTTCAAGGTCGTATGCAGCGAAGCCGGAAAGCCCTTTGTCTACAGACGCGGCAGTCTCCTCTGCGCGGTCAATCCGGCGGGACATGCGCAGACTCTTTCCTTACCTGCGGATCTTGCGCAGGAATTCGGCGGCGATGTGCTGTTCGAGCTCGGCAATGTCTGCCTGAAAGACGGTGTTCTTACCGTCGGTGCGCAGTCATTCGCTGTGATCAAGTAAGACGCCGGCTGCGGCGCGGCTGTAAATTGCATCTTCGTAGAAGCACGAGATGCGCTTGGCGGCATATCTCACAAAAAGACCACTGCGGATCCGTCATTTTCGGATCTCACGGTGGTCTTTTTCATTATCTTGTCATTTACAAATATACGCCTTCAGTTCCTGATAGATCTTCTCTTCATCAGGCGGGCAGCCCATGATGCAGACGTCAAAGTCCTTCGTGCATCTGCCTACGCCGAGGCGTCCTGTTTTGCCCTGCATGCCCTGGCCGATGCCGATCGGCACGTCCAGTTTTTCCAGGATCCCCTCTTCCCGGAGTCTCCACAGTGCTCCAACAAGATTGGCATAGCAGGCGCTGCAGGAGTCCACTTCACTGACTGCGTAGGAGACTTCGAGGATCTTCTTCTCTCTGGGAAGGTCCTCGCGGATCTCTTTGCCGGAATAGCCATTGTATCCGCCGAGATTGATGATCTGTGCTTTAGAGAGGTCTGTCGTTCCGATTCCCAGCTGCTCGGCCATGCGGACATAGGGTACGTCATGTATACTGCATCAGATGGCAGGCATAGCTGTCCACCAGAACAGGGTCCAGCGCCGCCATCACACAGTTGCGGACGACCGGATTTCCGCCTTCTTCAAAATCCAGATCGCCGCAGATATGATCGACAACAATAAAATCCTGATGGATGCCGGCCTGCAGGTGCGCGATCGGCTTATGAAGACCCATGCGGTGGAAGCGGGATTTCTCCGAATTGGGAAGAAGTCCCTTGAGATTCTTGAGCGCGCAGGTCACCCTGGTCTGGCAGTGACCCTTGATCACGGGTACATTGATCAGAAAATCGATGCGATCCACCGCGTCGATGATGTTAAGCTTCATACCGGCGCAGTCGACAGCATGGGACTTTTCCTTCTGTCCATCCACAAAAGGGACGCCGTACTTCTGGCATAAGGCTCTATAGCCGCAGTACTCGTATGCTTCTGAAGTCCGGTCTCCGACCCACGAACCCTCGACGATCGTGATGTTAAGGAATCCATGATCCTGCAGATATTCGACAATTCCCGCCACCACTTCCGGGTGGGTGGTTCCGCCGAATTCCGCAGGGGACGGCACAACCAGATTCGGCTTAATGCCGATCCTGGTCTTTTTGTCGCCGATCAGAGCCGCCAGTTCCGTTTCCTCCAGCAGCTTTTTAGTCATTCCCGTAAAATCAGTTCCATACAACTTCCAAATCTGGTTTTTCGTGATCATTCCTGTTCTTAATGCCTCTTACTTTTCCGGTTTATAATTCTTCTCCGTTGGTCGCGATCACGTTCTTGTACCAGTCGAAGGATTTCTTGTGATACCTCTCGCCTGAGCCGCTGCCGTCATCATTGAGATCCACATAGATGAATCCATAGCGCTTTGCCAGTTCTCCGGTCGTGAAGGAGACCACGTCGATGCAGCCCCAGGGCGTATATCCCATGAGGTCCACGCCGTCGTACTCAACCGCCTTCTTCATCTGTTCGATGTGCGCGCGCAGGTAGTCGATCCTGTAGCTGTCATCACAGCTCTTGTCAGCTTCCAGTTTGTCATAGGCGCCGAGTCCGTTCTCCACGATGAACATGGGTTTTTCATAGCGCTCGTACAGCGTGTTCAGCGCATAGCGGAGACCAACGGGATCGATCGCCCAGCCCCAATCGGAAACCTTGACATACGGATTGGGAACAGAATGCGCGTTGCCGCCTACGATCGAAGGACCGGACTGCTCTACTTTGGCTTTTACCGTGTTGGTCATGTAGTAGCTGAAACCGACGTAATCCGACGTGCCCTGCGCCAGGATCTCCAGATCCCC
>CADCIK010000114.1 GCA_902801415.1 uncultured Lachnospiraceae bacterium | reverse complement strand
CTTCTCCTTCGAGATGTTCAGGGATAAGATCGAGCGGGCAGGCGCGACCTTTATTGCCTGTGATGGATATGACTTCGAGATGGAGGACAAGGAGAACGCCGACAGGGTCGGCAAGGACAAGGCGTTTGCCACAGAACTGCTCGTCTCCTCGACGCTGGCTTTGGATGAGATGACGACGGAGAAAGTCGGGGAGATCAGGCCGGATCTGGTTGTCTCTGATTCGGTCGCCTTCTGGGGAAAGCTGGTCGCTATGAAACATGGGCTTCCCATGCCCAGGATCAACAAGCAGATCCGTCGCCTGCAGGAAAAGGGCTATCCCGTGAAGGGAATCCTGGATATCGTCCAGAATGACAATGAGACCAACACGATCGTATACACGTCAAAATATTTCCAGCCTTGTTCGGATACCTTCTCCGACCGGTATCATTTCATTGGTCCTTCCATTCGGCCCATCACGGAGCCGCATGAGAAGACGGCGGAGAAGACCGTATATATCTCTATGGGCACGGTCAACCAGAACAAGGAATTCTACCGCAATTGCATCCATGTGTTGGGGCAGACCGACTGGCAGGTCATTATCTCGATGGGAACCAATACGGAGCATTTCGATCATGTGCCGGACAACATTGAGATTCACGAATCGGTCGACCAGATGGCGGTGCTCTCGATTGCGGATGCTTTCATCACGCACTGTGGAATGAACTCCGCTTCCGAAGGCCTGTATTTCCAGGTGCCGCTGGTGCTTTTCCCGCAGACGCCGGAACAAGGCGCAGTGGCAAAGAGAACGGAAGAGCTCGGCGCAGGCGTCATGCTCAGATCGATCTCAGAGGAAGATATTCTGCAGGCCCTGACGACAGTCCTGACGGAGCCTTCCTACAAAGAAAACGCGGTCAGGATCTCTGAAAGCTTCCATTCCTGCGGCGGCGCGGAAAACAAGTTTTCCCTGCCCGGTTTCGTTTATGTCTCAAGCTTCTTCATGGATCTGCATGCCAATCCTGTACCAGACGCCCTTTCTGGGACAGATTACTTCCGTACCAGGTGCTTCCCGGTGGACCAGGTCCAGCATGTCGCTGATCAGATCAGAGCCTCCCTCCAGATCCAGTATCGTCTCATGGTGGTGGGGGAAGATGACTTTGCCGCCTACGGCTTTATAGAGGTCCGCAATAGCCCTGGCTCCTTCTCTGGGAATCTGTACGATGGAAATATCCGGATCGTAATGTCCTGCCCTTCGGATGCATTCCGGAGAAGCTTCCCCTCCCCAGATCAGGATCTTAGTATGGTCCGGAAGAGTCAGCAGATAGTTGTAATAAGGAGGCGTGTTCTTATTGATGTATGTGTTGGGATCGCATACTCTCACAAGTTCAGGGACGTCCTGCGGTGACGCGCCGAGGATTACTCCGGGCGGGCTGTCCGGTGCAGTGTTGGCTTCGGCAGGGACATCCTGTCCACACACCCACAGCTGCTCGGGAATCCTTCCCAGGTTGGTAGGCGTAAACCAGCCAATCACTGCCTGAACTTCATCACTCTGTTCAGCATTTCCTCCGATCTCTGTATTAAAGAGTTCATGAGCGGAAGCGCTGCAGGCGGTCAGAGCAGCGTAGTGACTGCCGCTGGACTCGCCCCAGAGAGCAATGTGCTTTCCATCCAGATGATATTCATCGGCATGTGCCCTCAGGTAACGGATGGCAGCTTTCACTTCGAAAACCTGTGTGGGCAGCTTTTTCATCCAGCTCAGGGAATAGCCAACCGAAACAACGGCATATCCTCTGTCGAGGAGGTGGAGAGCCGGATCCAGTTTGTGCTCGCTCTTATCGCCAAAATACCAACCGCCTCCATGAATATCCACGATAACAGGGAAGGGTCCTTCTCCCTCATTCGGAAGATAGATATCAAGCTTTCTGCGATAGAACCCTTCATCATAAGAAAGATCAAGATACTTGCGGCGAATGTGTTCTGTCTTTGCCGGAATGGGGACACGCACCTGATCGATAAATCTCATAATAACCTCCCTTTATCAGTGAAGTCCCGGCAGGAATCCTGCGCAGGCGTTCAAGATCATGACTACTGCAAATCCAACTAATGAAGCAATCGTAGAGCCGCCGGTGTAGGAGATCAAGGTCTTCTTAAAACCGAGGTTGTCAAGCATGAGAGCTATGATCAAAATGTTTTCGGAGGACCCTGAACATCAGGCTGAGGAGCTCTGAAAACGATAGAAGCTTGCGAAATGAGGGCTTGAGGGGCAAAGTCAAGCAGCTCATATATTCTTTAGAGGAAACGCTGCCCATATTACATCTTGATTTTCCGGGGCTTAGGAAGTAGTATTAACAAAGATAGTCACGATAGTGATCGCTAATTTAATAAACGAATGAGGCAAAGGCGCTTCAAGTATGGATCGGGGGATCTGTATTTGGTGCGCCTTTTTTGCGCGAAGCAATGAGCCATGCGCAGACGGACCAGATGGCATCCGATGGGAGCTTGCTCACAATCGGATGGCAGCGGGGACGGATGCATACGGCGAACGCCGCGACAGTCACGAGCTG
>CADCIK010000113.1 GCA_902801415.1 uncultured Lachnospiraceae bacterium | reverse complement strand
AGCGAGAGGCTATACAGCCTGGGATCCCACCTCTTTCGCATTTATTAAAGAAAAATCACTGTGCATTCCCACGATCTTCTGCTCCTATTCCGGACACGCACTGGATAAGAAGACCCCGCTCCTTCGTTCTATGGACGCAGTGAGCAAGCAGGCTGTGCGCATCCTTCGTCTTTTCGGCGATGAAAAGACAAACCGGGTGATCGCGCAGGTCGGCGCTGAGCAGGAGTACTTTCTTCTTGACAAGAAGCTCTACAATCAGCGTGAAGACCTGATCATGACCGGCAGAACGCTGTTTGGCGCCAAGCCCCCCAGAGGACAGGAGCTGGAGGATCACTATTTTGGCGCGATCAGACCCAGAGTTGCCGCCTATATGCAGGATCTGGACAATGAACTGTGGAAGCTCGGCGTCCTCTCCAAGACCAAACACAACGAGGTGGCCCCTTCCCAGCACGAAATGGCCCCGATCTACAGCGACGCCAACGCCGCCTGCGACCAGAACCAGATCACAATGGAGATCATGAAGAAGGTCGCCGACAGGCATGGGCTGGTCTGCCTCCTGCATGAAAAGCCCTTTGCCGGCGTGAACGGATCGGGCAAACACGACAACTGGTCCCTTGGAACCGACACCGGACGCAATCTCTTCAAGCCCGGCTCCACTCCCAGGCAGAACGCGCAGTTCCTTCTCTTCCTCACCGCCTTTATCAAGGGCGTGGATGAATATCAGGATATGCTGCGGGCTACTGTCGCGACGCCCGGCAATGACCACCGTCTCGGCGCGCAGGAAGCGCCGCCCGCAGTCGTCTCGATCTTCCTCGGCGATGACCTGAGCGCTGTAGTGGATTCCATCATCAGGCGTCGACGTCATGCCGCCCATCCCCCAGGACAACACGGACAGAAACCGCACTTCGCCCATGGCTTTTACCGGCAACAAGTTCGAGTTCCGTATGCCCGGCTCTTCGCTCTCCATCTCAGGTCCCAACATCGTTCTCAACACGATGATGGCGCATGAGCTGATGCTCTTTGCCGATGAGCTGGAAAAGGAGCTGGATACCAGCAGCAACAGACAGGCCGACTTTGACAAGTGCGTGGCCGCGATCATTAAGAGAGAGCTGACGGCGCACCGCCGCATCATCTTTGACGGAAACGGCTACGATGAGTCCTGGCTGGCCGAGGCAAAGCGCCGCGGACTCTCCAATCTCTCCACCGCAGTGGACGCGCTCCCCGCCTATGTCGCGGAGAAGAATATCCGTCTCTTTACGGATCACGCCATCTACACAAGGGAAGAAGTCCATGCCCGCTACAACATTCACGTCGAGAATTACACTGCGACCATCGAGATCGAGGCCCGCACAATGATCGACATGCTCCGCAAGGAGATCCTTCCGGCCGTATCCGCTTACGGCACCGCTCTTTGCGAAGGACTGGCAAAGCGCAGCGCGCTTGGCCTGCCCTGTAAATATGAAGAGGAACACGCCCGCGCCAACTGCCTCCTCTGCGACAGCCTGCATGACGCATGCTCCAAGCTTGAGAAGAACCTTCGCGAAGTTCCCGCCGATCCCGAGAAAGCGATGCTCTTCTGTCACAACGTGATCGTGCCCCACATGAACGAATGCCGGAGCTTTTCGGATGAACTGGAGACGATCACCGAACGCAGCGCATGGCCCTTCCCCACTTATTCGGATCTTTTGTTCAGCGAGGGTTGATTACTTTACAATGATTACACTTTTATCCAGACTTCTGATTCCGGATCATGAAAAGACCGACCTCCCCGATGTGCGGCGCCAGTATGGCGTCCTGTCGGGGGCAGTCGGTATTTTTCTTAATCTGCTTCTATTTGCCGCCAAGTTGACGGCTGGCATTCTGAGCCGCTCTATCTCGATCATGGCAGACGCCTTCAACAACCTGTCGGACGCCGCCACCAGTGTTATGACCCTTGTCGGTTTCAGACTGGCAGGGAAGCGGGCGGATCAGGACCACCCCTACGGCCACGGAAGGATCGAATACCTGACGGGACTTTTTGTGAGTATTTCCATCGTTCTCATGGGACTGGAACTTGCCAAAAGCTCGATCGGGAGGATCCTGCATCCCGAAGCGGTAGGTTTCTCCCCTGCCGCGGCTCTTATACTGGCGGCCGCGATCCTGGTCAAGTTCTATATGTATTTCTACAACAGAGCGCTCTCTGTCCGGATCGACAGCGTGGCGCTGCGTTCCACCGCCATGGATTCCCTGAGCGACTGCATCTCCACAGCTGCCGTTCTCATATGTCAGGTCCTCTCCCTTATAAAGGGCTGGCAGCTGGACGGCTGGTGCGGCCTTTTAGTATCCGCGTTCATTCTGCGGACGGGTCTGCAGACCATTATGGAGACCGCGGATCCCCTGGTCGGGAAAGCGCCGGATCCGGATCTGATCACAGGCATTTCCGAGCGCGTTCTGCACACCAAAGAGATCCTGGACATGCACGATCTTCTGGTGCACGACTACGGTCCCGGCCACATCATGGTCTCCCTGCACGCGGAGATCCCGTCCGACCTCTCTCTCATTAAGGCCCATGAGATCGTTGATCATCTGGAGTCGCAGCTTGACAGAGAATTCGGGGTGACCAGCCTCATCCATATCGATCCCGTCGATGTACACGACCACGAGGCGATCAATCTTCGCGGAGGCGTGCTCATATACCTCAAGGCGATGGATCCCGACGCGAGTCTTCACGACTTCCGCATCCTGCGCGGCGGCGAGAAACCGGTGATCTCCTTCGACGCGATCTTCCCCTTCAAGTACGAAAAGAGTGATGAAGACATCATTGACGAACTCAAATCCGTCTTCAAAGATGAACT
>CADCIK010000112.1 GCA_902801415.1 uncultured Lachnospiraceae bacterium | reverse complement strand
CTGATGAAAAGTGTCTGTTTCTCCAAGAAAAAGTGTCTAAATGGAGCATTTATTACACACTTGTTACTTATCTCAATGTTAGCACAACATAACCTTGTAGACAATCAAAAAAGGGGAGGCCTGAATATATAAAAAACCGGATGCCTGAAGGCACCCGGTCTCATTTATTCTCATTCAGGATTCATGCGATATGATATCAGACTGAGCAATATTTTGACTCACATTCGATCATCTGCGGTCGTTATCGATGAACTCAAGTACGACGATCGAGAGGATCGCGAACAGGACGGCGAATACAGCAAGATGGATCCAGCAGCTGTAGATATTGGCGTGGGTCGTTGCGTATTCTGCAACCTGCATGGACTTTCCGCTTTCTACCAGGATATTTTCCAGCTGCCCCTCTTTTTCGACGATATAAAGGGCCTGCTTGATCTCTTCACTGCTGTCGCGAAGTTTGAAGATCGTATTCCACAGGGTGACGGATTTAAGAGAGTTGTAATTGCCCTGGGCGCACAGCGCTACAAGCCCGTAGTTGCTGATCGTGATCTTCGTGAGGATCGCAGCCGGACCTGACAGCGTAAACGCGCCGCCGGAGAAGACCAGCTGGAAGATCAGCATAAAAGGCATTACTGTCATAGCCGTCGTGGTGTTGCGGACAATACAGGAGATAAAGAGAGACGTTATGTCCGCGGCGTATGTGATCAGGAACAGGGTGATCCAGATATCGACGCGGAACCACTGCGTGATAAATCCTGCCTCCGGGAATTTGACGCCTACCAGGTTAAACACGAGCACGGTCAACATCGCCTGCATAACACAGAGGAACATCTGGTAGATCAGATGCGCAATAATATAAGAAGAAATATGCATGCCGGAGCGATGCTCCCTCTTGATAATAGGCCTCTCACGGCATACGGACTGGATAGAATTGAAGAATCCGTTCCAGATACAAATGCATGTCAAAGCAAGGGAGCACTGGAAAGTTCCCTCCATGGTGACAAACATGTTCTCACCGACGACAAATCCGATCATGCCGGCGATCAGAGCGGACATGGGAAGCACCTTCCAGTCAGTCTGGAAGATGAACATGCGGAAGTCCTTGCCCAGGTAGATCGGGATCTGCGCCAGGCGGCCGCGGTGCCTTCCCATCATCAGAGAAAACCTCTTGTCAGGTTTCTTACCGGGTTCCTTCTTATTGATATCTGCAGCATTCATGTTATCTGTGCTCATTCAGAAACCACCTGCCTTTCTGCGAACTTGCGGACGTACTCGTCGGAAAGACCTTCACCGCCCTCGTCTTTCTGGTTGACTTTACGTAGAATATCCTCCATTGAATTGGCGCCAAAAAACTGCTTGGCCTCTTCAATGCTTCCATAGTAGGCCAGGCGGCCGGTCCGGCGGGAATCTTTAGCCAGAACGATGATGTCATCGAAAAGGTCCACAACACGGTCCGGTGTATGAGTGATGACAATGACGATCTTGCCCTGGTCCGCTATCCGGCGCAGGTGTCTCATCAGGTCTCTGGCAATGACGCCGTCCAGTCCTGAATCCGGCTCGTCGAGAACGAAGAGGAAGGGATCGGAGATAAACTCCATTGCGATGGAGAGGCGCTTGCGCTGGCCTCCGGACAGCTTCTCAACCAGACTATGTTTGACGGTCGTAAGGCCGAACTGTTCGAGGACGTTGTTGACGCGCCCCAGCAGTTCGGATATACGCGTATCCGCAGGGAGACGCAGGAGCGCGGCGTCGAGCAGAGTACGATAAACCGTGTCATTACCGCGCATCAGGTCCAGCTGAGGAACAAAACCGATGGAGTATTTCATCTTGTCGTATTCGTCATAGACGTTCATGCCGCCCAGAAGGATCTGCGCGTTTGCTTTTTCATAGCCGGTCACGGCGTTGATGAACGTGGTCTTTCCCGATCCGGAACCGCCCAGAAGAAGAACCATGTGCCCGGGCTCGATATTCATAAAAATCTCGCGCAGCAGGTAGCGCTTGTCCAAAAAATTCCTGACAGTACGATCCTCGATCCTTACGGAGAGACCGTGGTTG
>CADCIK010000111.1 GCA_902801415.1 uncultured Lachnospiraceae bacterium | reverse complement strand
CCGTTGGCCAGAACTTCCGGGAGGCGCTGGCGGAGAACGATCTTGTCCGCGTATTTCTGAAGGATCTCTTCCTGTGTGTGGACATAGTGGCGGCTGTCTCTCAGACCTACAGATACACAATAAAACTTTTCATTGTATGTCTTGGGGCTTAAGCGGTCAAAACATACCATATCCGCCCAGTCCTTGTAGACATCGGTGCTGTTGGCATAGTTGATCATATCCGGTGTGAAACCGCCGGAAGGGCGAAGGTTTACTTCCAGGCCGACTACGGTTCCTTTTTTGCCCAGATGGACATGGTCCTCAGACAGTCGGAAGAACTCAAAGTGAATAAAACGGCTTCTGACTCCGAAAGCGGCTACGCACCTGCGGCCGGCATCGCGCAGGTCATCTTTGATCTGCTTTTCGATGTAGAAGACGCAGCTTTCCTTGTTGAGTACGGTCTCCATGATCGATCCGGGCGTGTGATTTCCTGTCTCCAGAAGAGGCTGCCCGGAGCTGTCGATGATCGCGTCATAGGAATAGACGTCGCCGGGTACAAATTCTTCCATAATGAATTGAGTATTGCCGAAGTCGTGTGCATGAAAGCTTTTCAACTCATCATCGCTGCTGATCTTGTAGGTGTTGACAGCGCCGACGCCGTTGTCCGGCTTGACGATCACCGGGTAGCCGACCTGATCGATAAAAGCAAGGCTCTCAGCAAGATCCGTCACCAGATGATAGCGGGCAGTGGGAACGCCGGCCTGCGCATAGTACTTTTTCATTTCGGACTTGTGCCTGATCAGGGAGATTTTTTCCGGTCTCATTCCAGGAATATTGAAGTCCTCACGAAGGCGGGCATCCTGCTCCAGCCAGTACTCGTTGTTGCTCTCAAGTCCGTCGATCTTTCCGTACTTAAAGCAGAAAAAGGCCACAGCGCGGTACATTTCATCGTAGTTTTCCATATTGTTTACGCGATAGTACTCCGTCAGAGCGCCCTGCAGCGTAAAATCGAGAGCATCATAGGGGGTGTCCCCGATTCCGAGGACATTGACTCCGTTTTCATGAAGCTTAATGCAGAAATTGCGGTAGTTTACCGGGAAATGCGGTGATACAAATATAAAATTCTTCACAGGACAGGATCCTTTCTTACCAAAAACTATATTTACGGCTTAACGAAAAGAGACTGACAAAAAAGCATTAACTTACAACGAACAATAGCAGAATATTTTGCAACATACAACGCAAAATAATAATTACTTCACAGAAGTTGTCATTCCGCATCAATTGTTGAGATACCCATGGTCACTTCCTCAAGCACGTCCAGCAGCATTCGCACGGTGTCCAGCGAAGTGAGCATGACGACGTTGTTCTGAGCTGCTATGCTGCGGAGCGCGACGCCGTCGCCGTAGTGCACGCCGGAAAGGACAGCGCGCGTGTTGATGACATAACTGACGTAGCCCGCGCGGATGGAATCCAGCATCTCCTCGCTGTGTTCGCTGGGCTTGTGCAGGACCCTTGTGCGGATCCCGGCTTCCTTCAGATACTCGGCAGTCAGGGTGGTCGCCTCGATGTTGAAACCCATTTCGTAGAAGCGGCGAACGAGAGGAATGGTCTCTATTTTGTCCTCGTCGGCGACACTGACAAGGATTGTGCCGTAGTTGCGGAGCGTCATACCGGAGGCGATCATGGCTTTGTATACGGCGCGATGGAGTTTGCGGTCGTAGCCGATGGCCTCACCCGTGGACTTCATCTCCGGGGAGAGGTATGCATCCATACCGTGGAGCTTGGAGAAGGAGAAGGCGGGAACCTTCACATAGTAGCGGGCCTTTTCTGCGGGGTATAGCACTGTCCCGCCATGGAGCAGCGATGTTTTGGCAAGGCCCTGTTCCCGGAGGGAGACGCCCAGGCTCACGAGCGTGGCCATGTCCGCAAGGCTCCGGCCGGTCGATTGACCTCGATGATATAGACGTCATCCTTTTCGTCGACGATGAACTGGATATTGAAGAGGCCGCGGATGCCGATTCCGAGACCGAGCCGCCCTGTGTAGTTCAGGATCGTCTCTTTGACGCGCTGAGACAGGCTGTAGGGCGGGTAGACGCTGATGGAGTCGCCCGAATGGACGCCGGTCCGCTCAACCAGCTCCATGATCCCGGGGACAAAAACCAGCTCGCCGTCGCACACAGCGTCGACCTCCACTTCACGGCCGCGGATATAGTGGTCCACGAGTACGGGGCGGTCCGTGTCAATAGGCTCCGCGGACTGAAGGTATTTGCGCAGATCTTTCTCCTTGGCGACGATCTGCATGGCGCGGCCGCCCAGAACGAAGCTGGGACGGACCAGGACCGGATAACCGACCCTTTCGGCTGCGGTATGCCCAAAGATTCCAGCAGCTTCTCAAACTGGTCGCGGTTTTCTGCTCTGTCAATAGCGTCGCAGTCCGTGCCGATGATCCTTACGCCGCGGGCGCGCAGCGGATCTGCCAGATTGATCGCGGTCTGGCCTCCGAGCGTCGCGATGACGCCCTCAGGCTTTTCCATCTCGATCACGTTCATGACGTCCTCCACGCACAGGGGCTCGAAGTACAGCTTATCCGAGCAAGTATAGTCCGTGGAAACGGTCTCCGGATTGTTGTTGATGATGATCGCTTCGTACCCCGCCTTCCGGATCGTCTGCACGGCGTGCACGGTGGAGTAGTCAAATTCCACGCCCTGGCCGATGCGGATAGGGCCGGCACCTAGAACGAGCACTTTCTTTTTGTCAGAGAGGACGACTTCGTCGACCTCTGGGGTAATTTGCACATTTGGTGCGCTTTCGACCTCTGGGGGCATTTGTTCATCATCGAATTGTGCGGTCTCATAGGTTGAATAGAAATAGGGGACATAGCTGTCAAATTCTGAGGCGCAGGTGTCGATCATCTTGTAGACAGGCATAATACCGTGCTTTTTGCGCAGTTCAAAGACAGATTCCTCCGAAATATTCCACAGAACTCCGATTTCACGGTCAGAAAAGCCCATTTTTTTGGCTTCGCACAGCTCTTCCAGGTCTCCTGACGCAGCGCGGAGAGCATTTTCTTCTTCTATAATGCGGCGGATAGCGCGCAGGAAGAAGGGATCAATGCCGCTAGTATGGTGGATTTCTTCCTCGAACGTGCGACAAATTACCCCAGAGGTCGATTCACGACAAACAACCCCAGAGGTCGGCTCGTGACAAATTACCCCAGAGGTCGATTCACGACAAACAACCCCAGAGGTCAGCTCGTGACAAACTACCCCAGAGGTCGGTTGTCTGCGATACAGCTCGGCGATCGCAAAGATGCGGTCGTCCGTGCCGGTGCGGATGTAGCCAAAAAGTTCTTCAGAGGACATTCCATCAAACTTGGGATCATGCAGGTGGAAGTGCCCCGTTTCAAGCGAGCGGACCGCCTTGAGGAGGCTGGCTTCCAGAGTACGGCCGATGCTCATGACTTCACCGGTCGCTTTCATCTGCGTGGAGAGCGAGTTGTCCGCTTCTGTGAATTTGTCGAAGGGAAAGCGCGGCATCTTGGTGACGACGTAGTCGAGAGCCGGCTCAAAAGAAGCCGGCGTATTGGCAAGAGGGATCTCGTCGAGTGTCATGCCGATTCCTATTTTGGCAGAGACACGGGCGATGGGATATCCGCTGGCCTTGGAAGCAAGTGCCGACGAGCGGGACACGCGCGGATTGACCTCGATCAGGTAATACCGGAAAGAATTCGGATCCAGCGCGAATTGGACATTGCAGCCGCCCTCGATCTCAAGAGCGCGGATCACTTTGAGCGCACTGTCGCGCAGCATGTGATACTCCTTGTTGGTGAGCGTCTGCGAGGGGCACACAACGATAGAATCCCCGGTGTGAATGCCGACGGGATCCATGTTTTCCATGTTGCAGATGGTAATCGCAGTGTCGTTGCTGTCGCGCATCACCTCATATTCAATTTCCTTGTAGCCCTTCACACTTTTCTCGATCAGGACCTGACTGACCGGTGAGAGCGCGAGGGCATTTTTCATGATGGGAATGAACTCCTCCTCGCTGTCCGCGAAGCCTCCTCCGGTACCGCCCAGCGTGAAGGCGGGACGCAGTACGACAGGATACCCGATGCCGCGCGCCGCCTGAATGCCTTCTGACATAGAGCACGCGATCTCTGAGGGGAGAACGGGTTCGCCCAGACGCAGGCACAGTTCTTTGAACAGTTCGCGGTCCTCCGCCTGCTTGATGGAATGGCCCTTCGTTCCCAGAAGCTCTGTGTGGCATTCGGCAAGGACGCCTTTCTTTTCCAACTGCATAGCCAGATTGAGCCCGGTCTGTCCGCCAATCCCGGGCAAAATAGCGTCCGGCCTCTCTTTGCGTACTATTTTGGCAATGTATTCGAGAGTCAGAGGCTCCATGTAGACCTTGTCCGCAATGGACGTATCGGTCATGATCGTTGCCGGGTTGGAATTGCAGAGGACAACTTCGTAACCCTCCTCCTTTAGCGCAAGGCAGGCCTGCGTTCCGGCGTAGTCAAATTCGGCGGCCTGTCCGATCACGATGGGACCGGAGCCGATGACGAGAATCTTGTGTATATCGGTGCGTTTAGGCATGGGGCACCTCCTTTGTGCCTGCAGGATCAAGGCATTCTCCGTGTTCAGCACTGCCGCGTGTAATCTGCATCAGCTCGATAAATCGGTCAAAGAGATACGCGCTGTCCTGCGGCCCCGGCGCGCTCTCCGGGTGGTA
>CADCIK010000110.1 GCA_902801415.1 uncultured Lachnospiraceae bacterium | reverse complement strand
GCGCAGAGTGAGCGAGTATAAGCGCATCGAGCTTGAGCGCAGGATCTCCAAGGACGAGTATCTGAACCTGATCATGAATGCGGACACCTCCCTCGGCCGCATCCGCAAGGACAGATATTGCCTGACCTATAACAACCAGTCCTTCCAGATCGACGTATATCCCTTCTGGAAAGACAGGGCGATCGCGGAGATCGAGCTGCAGCACGTGGACGACCAGATCGATTTCCCGGAGAGCTTTCGTGTTATCAAAGAAGTGACGGGCGATCCGGAGTACCGGAACGCGTCGCTGGCAAGGCACAGGCCGGAGTGAGACGGGAAAGATACTATGGCACAGTGAGCAGCTGATATAGATAATCAGTGATCCTGTTGAAAATCCTGAATATGGTGAGCCGGGCGGCTCAGACTTAATGTCATTTGATCATGACACTATGTCTGAACCGCCCGTTTTTTTTGTGCCAAAATATCGAAACTTAATTGTATTTCTAAGTTTGAACTAAGTTTCCCATGCCAGAATAGCTGCAGAACAAAGAAAGAGAGGAGATGACACAGATGCAAACCGGTATGGCAGCGGCTCGTAAAGAGATACATTACCGCCACGAGTGGAAGCACGAGATCTCATGGTCGGATCTGATCGCGATCAGGCAGCGCCTGAGAGCAGTTGCAAAGGCAGATCCGCATGCTGTGGATGGGAAATACTTAATACGAAGTCTGTATTTTGACAACGTGAACGATAAGGCGCTCCGGGAGAAGATCGACGGCGTAAACCGAAGAGAGAAGTTCCGGATCCGCTATTACAACCTGGATCCCCACGCAGTGATCCACTTGGAAAAGAAGAGCAAACTGAACGGCTTGGGAACCAAGTATTCCGCGCCTCTGACGGTTTCGGAGGCACAGAAGATCGTCGACGGCGATATCGACTGGATGCTCGAGTCGCCGCACAGCCTGATCCGGGAGCTGTACTGCAAGATGCGGAACCAGGGCATAAAGCCCATGACGATCGTGGATTACACGAGAGAGCCCTTTATATACGGCCCGGGCAATGTGAGAGTCACTTTCGACTACGACATACGGACAGGACTCCGGTGCACGGATTTCCTGGATCCGGAATGCGTGACGATCCCGGTCCCTGACGCGGGGATCATCCTGGAAGTTAAATGGGACAACTACCTGCCTTCGATCATCAAAGACACTGTGCAGACGCCCGGCAGAAGGGTGTGCGCGTTTTCCAAATACGAGCGGTGCAGAGCTTATGATTGAGCGGTGCAGAGCCTATGATCGAGCGGGCAGAGCTTATGATTGAGCGGTGCAAGGCTTATGATTGAGCGGTGCAGAGCTTATGATTGAGCGGTGCAGAGCGTACGATTGAAAAGGCAGTAACGATACAAAAACAAACAATAACAGATCAAACTTAAAGAAATGAGGGAGTACAAATGACATTTTCAGATATTTTCAAATCAAGTTTTCTTGCAAACGTAACAGCAGTCACAATGTTTGATATGGTGGTCGCCCTTTTGCTGGCTTTTGGCGTAGGTGTATTCATCTACCTGATCTATAAAAAGACTTATGCGGGCGTTATGTATTCATCCACTTTTGGCGTGACCCTTGTGGCGCTCACAATGATCACGACACTCGTCATCCTGGCCGTGACCAGCAACGTAGTCCTTTCCCTTGGTATGGTCGGTGCGTTGTCCATCGTCCGTTTCAGAACGGCGATCAAGGAGCCTCTGGATATCGCGTTCCTGTTCTGGTCCATTGCGGCCGGTATCGTACTGGCAGCGGGCATGATCCCTCTGGCCGTGTTCGGCAGTGTGCTGATCGGTCTGATCATTCTGTTTTTTGCCAACCGCAAAGAGAATACAAAGCCCTATATCGTAGTGCTGAACTGCGAGGGTCATGACAGTGAGGAGAAGGCGGTTGCCTTCCTCAAGGACAATACCAATAAATGCGTGGTCAAAAGCAAGACCGCCCGCAAAGGTAATGTGGAGCTGAGCCTGGAAGTCAGACTCAAAGAGGACAACACAGATTTCATCAACGAACTCTCGGAGATCAGCGGAATCGACAGTGCAGTGCTGGTCAGCTACAACGGAGACTACATGGGTTAATGGCAGGAGGTAACATCAATGTCAACGCACAACAAACTGGATAAGATCTGCGTTGTCATCGTCGCCGTAAGCCTGCTCCTGACGGTTCTGTTCATGAACGGGGAGTCCCTTGGGATCACGATGATCGTGGACGAGGACGCGGAAAGCTACTCGGGCACCACATATTTCACCACCAATGACCAGAACAGCGACTGGGATACCGAAGGCGCGACAGTCATCACACTGACCGGGGACAGCGCGGAGATTACCGGAAACGGCGCGTATGTGAACGGCCAGGAAGTGGTGATCACGGAGGCGGGCAGATATGTGGTCTCCGGCTCGCTGAGCGACGGAAAGATCACCGTGGACGCGCACAATTCCTCCAAGGTCTGGATCCTTCTGGACGGAGTCGATATCAATTGCAGCGATGACGCGTGCATCAGAGTCGATCAGGCGGAGAAGGTCTTCCTGACACTGGCGGAGAACAGCGTGAACACTCTGACCAGCGGCAGCACCTATTCCGATACAGCCCTGCAGGATGGGACAGACGGCGCAATATTTGCACACGATGATCTTACGATCAACGGAAGCGGGAGCCTTTCGGTGACCGCGGAGTACAGACACGGAATAGCTGCCAACGATGACCTTGTCATCACGGGCGGCACGATCACAATAAAGGCGGCTGCGGACGCGATCCACGCCAATGACAGCGTATGTGTCAAAGAAGCGCAGATCACAGTAGACGCCGGCGATGACGGCATTGTCACAGCCAATGAAGAAGAAAACGGATATATGTATATCGAATCAGGCACGATCGATATCACATCCGTGGGAGATGGAATCCATACGACCGGGGATATCACGATCGCCGGCGGTTCCATTACCATTGCGGCTGGAGATGACGGCATTCATTCCGATCAGTTTGTATACATCGAGGACGGCGAGATCCTGATCAATGAGTGCTATGAAGGAATTGAGGCGCTGATCATCGACGTGAGCGGCGGCGATATCACAGTCTATCCGGAGGATGACGGATTCAACGCCAATGGCGGCAGCAGCGATATGTTCGGATTCGGTGGCGGACCCGGACAAGGTGGAATGCAAGGCTCAAGCAAAGAAGAAGGTCTTGGACAGGATACAATGCAGGGCTCAAGCAAAGAAGAAGGTCTTGAGCAAGATGGTTCTGATCCGGTAGACATGAGCAGTAATGGAGACAGCAATGGGCAGATGGAGCAGACTACGGAAGAGCAGCCACCCTCAATAGATGTGGAGGAAGAAAAGTCCACTGAAACGGCTGCGGAGGAAATAAAATCCTCTGAAATGCCTGCGGAGGAAGAAGAGACCTATATCTCCATCAGTGGCGGTACGATCACGATCATCAATGACAGCGGCCGCGACGCAGACGGTCTCGACTCCAACGAAGATATCAGGATCAGCGGTGGCACGATCTAC
>CADCIK010000109.1 GCA_902801415.1 uncultured Lachnospiraceae bacterium | reverse complement strand
AATTCCGGGCATTGAGAGGATCCGCCTGAGCTCTCTGGAGCCCAGGATCATGACAGAAGAGTTTGTCAGGGGGATCGCGGACATGCCGGAAGTGTGCCCCCACTTCCATCTGTCCCTGCAGAGCGGCTGCAACGCGACGCTGCGCAGGATGAACCGCCACTATACGGCGGAAGAGTTTATGGAGAGCGTGAAACTCCTTCGGCGCTATTACGAGGAACCCGCCATCACGACAGACGTGATCGTAGGCTTCCCCGGCGAGTCCGAGGCGGAATTCGAGGAGACCGTAAAATTCCTCGAAGAGGTGAATTTCTACGAGATGCACGTCTTCAAGTATTCGGTCCGCAAGGGAACTGTGGCAGCAAAGCTGCCCGTCCAGATCCCGGATCCGGTCAAGGGAGTGCGCAGCGATGTTCTTCTCGAGATGACAGAGCGGCAGTCGAAGGATTACCGCAGCCGGTTCATCGGAAAGTCCGAGGAACTGCTCCTGGAGGAGATCATACAGACGCCCGAAGGCGCGTGCTGGCGAGGCCACACAAAGCGCTACGTGGAACCTTCACGGGCGCTGTTGCAGGAGCTCCGGCTCTTATGTTTCACGCGCATGTTGAAAGCTCTGAAAAAATGGGGTAATATATTATGATGTAAACGAATGTTCTTATGGTGGAGCAGTGCGTTTACAGGGAAATGGTAAACAGACACACAAAGAGGTCGGTTAGATTTATGGATCAGAGTAATAACAAGAAAACCAGCATGGATCTGGGCAACACACAGTATTTCAAGGTACAGCCGGACCAGGAGACAGGCGTCAAGAAGATCCTTTCCGTGGTCTATGAAGCGCTTCTGGAGAAGGGATATGATCCCGTCAACCAGATCGTCGGCTATATCATGTCAGGAGATCCGACCTACATCACCAACTACATGGGGGCAAGAAGCCTCATTATGAAGGTGGAACGCGACGAGCTCGTAGAAGAGATCATGAATGATTACATCACCTTTAATCATTGGAAAAAGAAGTGATCCGCTATGAGAATAATGGGACTGGATTTTGGCTCCAAGACATGCGGCGTTGCGCTCAGCGATGAGCTGCTGATGACGGCCCAGCCTGTCGAGATCATAAGGCGGGACAGGGAGAGCAAGATCCGTAAGACGTTGTCCAGGATCGAGGAACTGTGCGAGAGCAACCAGGTGGGATATATTGTCCTGGGGCTTCCTCTGAACATGGACGATTCCGCGGGTGTAAGAGCCGAGAATACAATGGCATTCCGGGAACAACTGGAACGAAGGACAGGCCTGCCGGTCGTGATGAGCGATGAAAGACTCACGACTGTGGAGGCCTATGAGATTATGGATAAAATGGAGATCCGCCGTGAAGACAGAGGCCGCTACGTAGATATGATCGCGGCCAGTATCATTCTGCAGGAATACATGGAGAATCACCGCGGCGAACTGGAGCATTTGAGGAGTTAAGCAGAATGGAAAAGATCAGACTGATCCCGACAGATTCCACAGAAGCAGAGGAGTTCTACGTTCTTGAACAGGCCAGACTCGGCGGCAAGATGTATCTTCTGGTGACCGATCAGGAAGAGGGCGACGGAATGGCCCTGATCCTCAGGGACGACGCGGACGCCGACTCCGGGGAGAGCCTGTATGAAGTGGTCGAGGATGAGAACGAGCTCTCGGCCGTGCTTCTTTTGTTCAGCGACAAGCTGGAAGAGATGGGAATCCTGATCGAAGACTGATGGAAGAGGAAAGAATTGAAAAAGAATACTAAATCGGACTATAAGCCGTCTCCTTTGAAGATCATCCCTCTGGGCGGTCTTGAGCAGATCGGCATGAACATAACTGCTTTCGAGAGTGAGGACAGTATTATCATAGTGGATTGCGGTCTGGCGTTTCCGGAAGACGATATGTTCGGAATCGACCTTGTGATCCCGGATACGACCTATCTCGAAAAAAATATCGATAAGGTCAAGGGATTTGTGATCACGCACGGTCACGAGGACCACATCGGCGCGCTGCCCTATGTGCTGCAGAAGATCAATGTGCCCGTTTTTGCCACCAGGCTGACTATGGGCATCATTGAGAACAAGCTCGCTGAGCGGGGAATGCTGGAGACGACCCAGCGAAAGGTCGTGCGCTTCGGCTCTTCCGTGAACCTTGGATGTTTCCGCGTCGAATTTATCAAGACCAATCACAGCATCGTTGATGCGGCAGCCCTCGCGCTCTATACGCCTGCCGGCATCGTGATCCACACGGGCGACTTCAAGGTCGACTACACGCCGGTATTCGGCGACGCGATCGATCTGCAGAGATTTGCGGAGCTGGGAAGAAAGGGCGTCCTTGCCCTTCTGTGCGACTCCACAAATGCGGAGAGACCCGGCTTTACTCCTTCGGAGAGAACGGTCGGCAGGACGATCGACAAGCTCTTCCAGGATCACAGGGACACGAGGATCATCATCGCGACTTTTGCTTCCAATGTGGACCGCGTGCAGCAGATCATCAACTCCGCTTACAAGTACGGACGCAAAGTCGTGGTGGAAGGCCGCAGTATGGTCAATATCATTACGACGGCCTCTGAACTGGGCTGTCTTAATGTTCCGGAGAACACGCTGATCAGCGTGGACCAGCTCAAGAATTATCCCGGCGAACAGACAGTCATCATCACGACAGGCAGCCAGGGAGAGAGTATGGCGGCGCTCAGCCGTATGGCCGA
>CADCIK010000108.1 GCA_902801415.1 uncultured Lachnospiraceae bacterium | reverse complement strand
CTCGCAGACCCCGGACAACTAAACATATTATACTACAAAATAAGCATAATAGAAGTGTCTCGCACTAATTTTTTATAAAAACTTAACACGAGACACTTCATAATTTAGCCACTTTATACAAAGTGCAATATTTTGACTCTTATCTGCGCAAATGCGCAAGGTCGGTCAGATTCACAGACCACTGAGCAAATACACAGCATCAGTCAGATTTCATAGATTACTCAGCGTCTGCACCGAGCTTGACATCTGCGAAATCATCGGAGTTGGTCAGAAGGACAACGACGCAATCCGGATGGTTAGCTTTCTTGATGGCATCACGATCGAATGTCATGATGACCTGGCCGGCCTTAACCTTGTCGCCTTCAGCAACCTTGTCGTCGAAACCTTCGCCGTTCATAGCGACGGTGTCAACACCGACGTGGATCAGGACGAAAGGAGCAAATACAACGCCCTCAGTGGGGTTGATGCCTACGCCTTCGCCCAGGACGCCGGATGCGAATGTGTCGTCCGGAATGTCAGCCTGTGCTACGACTGTGCCGATTGCGGGAGCGATAACCTTACCAGCGTTGCAGCTGATGATCGCATTTGTGGGAGCTGCTACTGCAGGAGCGGGAGCAGCAACCTTCTTGGGAGCATCTTCCTTCCAAAGAATGCCGGTCAGGAAGAATGCAAGACCGCCGGAGATGGCAAGGATGATGGTGTAAAGCAGAGCGTTGTTGATGGTCAGATATCCGGGGATACCGGTAACACCGTAAGCAGTTGCGCCAATGCCCATGAATGCTGCGATCAGAGCACCAACAGCACCACCGATCATACCGCCGATGAAGGGCTTGAAGAAGCGCATGTTAACACCGAAGATAGCAGGCTCTGTGATACCGAGAGCTGCGGACATGGAAGCGGGGATTGCTACAGACTTGGTCTTCTGGTTTTTAGCCTTGATACCTACAGCCAAGCAAGCGCCGAACTGTGCGAAGTTTGCAGCAGATGCGATGGGCATCCATGTGTTGAGTCCTGTCTCAGCCAGCATGCCGGCCTCGATAACGTTGTACATGTGGTGAAGACCCATGACAACGGTCCAGGGATAAAGTGCACCCATGAGGCCTGCGCCGATGGGGTTGCGAACCAGAACCTTAGCGAATGCAAGAACGTATGTCTCAGCAGTAGCGAAGATAGGTCCGATGATCCAAAGTGTGAAGAAAGCAGTTACGAAAACAGTGGTCAGAGGAGTTACGAACAGGTCGATCATCTCCGGAACATGCTTGTGCAGCCATTTCTCAACCTTACTCATAAGGAATACTGCAATAATGACCGGGATAACGTGTCCTTGGTAACCTGATCTCTGGATGGTAACGAAGTTGCCGATCAGATGCCATTTCGGGATAACGCCGTCTGTTACGCCGAAGAAGCTGTTGATCACCTCAGTGTTGGCAACGTTCCAGCCGTTCAGGAATGCGGAGTGGATCATCAGCAGACCGATGACCGCGCCGAGGAAGATGTTGCCGCCGAATACACGTGCTGCAGAAACTGCTACGATAACGGGCAGATATGCGAAAGCGGTGTTAGCAACTGTGTCGAGGAATGCGAACCAGTCGGTTGCGCCAAAGTTGAGTCCGGGGATCTTAGCGAGAGCCTCGACGAGACCCATCATAAGACCGGAAGCTACGATTGCGGGCAGGATCGGAACGAATACATCGCCGACTGTCTTCAGAGCCTGCTTCCAGATGGGCTGCTTAGCAGCAGCTGCTGCCTTGACGTCATCCTTGGAGCCTGCCTGTACGCCGGTGATCGCGATGAACTCGTCGAAAACCTTGTTAACTGTACCGGTACCAATGATCAGCTGCAGCTGTCCATTGGATTCGAACATACCCTTGACACCCTCTACATTGTCAAGAGCTTCCTTGTTGACCTTGCCGTTATCAGCGATAACGAGACGAAGTCTGGTTGCGCAGTGCGCTGCGGATACGACGTTGGCGCCGCCGCCGATATTATCAGATAGTTCCTCCCTTTCATTAAACATAATGGGTGATTATTTTAAGGACTGAAACGACTGTAATCGTTTTCAGTCCTTATGCACTTTATTTTAATTTAATACTTATTGTATGTAAATCGTATTTTCCGTTAAACTTGGCCGTAGCAATTTGTGAAAATGTACCAAACCCAAGTGCGCAGCCTTGGATTTGGTGACAATTTCACATTTCTCCATAACGCCGCTTAGCTGTTTCCTGGCTATGCGAACGTTTAGTTCGTCCCCTCTTCAGCTGAGTCCCAGCTGTGCGAACGCTTTAGCCATGCCGTCTTCTTCTACGGAAGGACATACAATATCACTGATCTTCTTGAGGGCCTCTGCGCCGTTGTCCATGCATACGCTGGTGCCGACGGTCTCGATCATCTCAAGATCGTTCATGCTGTCACCGAATCCGATGGTGTCCTCCACCGGAACTCCGAGGTGTTCACAGATCCTGAGGATCCCTCTTCCCTTGTCATATTTGCGGTTGATCAGTTCGCCATTAATACATCTGTGTGCCGGATCCGTGATCTCCTGCATAACGAAGTTGTATCTGTCTTCCAGCACTTTTTTGGCAGGTTCGAGCTGCTCCGGGTGCAGACACATGACGACGACCTTGTAGACCGGTGCGCCGTCGTACTCGCCCATAGGGCGAATGTTGAGACTGCCTGCAAGCGCCTTGCGCCAGCGCTCGATCTCGCTGTTGCCTTTGCCGTCCGCTCCCGCGTTGCTCTCGAGGAAAGCTCCGAGGTTCTCGTCGCCAAAAGCGCCGTCCCTGCACTCGATGGTGCAGAAAACTCCGGTCTCATGGAGCTTCTCTACAGCAAGTTCCGACTCCTCTTTGGTCATGGGCATGTCGTAGATCACTTCATCGCCTACTGTGACATAGCCGCCGGCACTCGCGACCACTCCGTCAAAGCCGAACTTGAGGAGCGGTGAGAGCATGCCCGGATTTCTGCCCGAGCACAGAAAGACTTTGTGCCCTTTCTTCTGCGCTGCCTTGATCGCATCGAGCGCGCTCTGCGGCGGTTCATTGGATCCCGGCGTCGTCAGTGTCCCGTCAATATCAAGAAATATAAGTTTCATACTATCTAGCCCTTTCCGGAAGCTGCCAATATCAGACGGATTCCCGCTCGATGATGCGATAGCCGAGCCTGATCTGCCGCGCTCTCTGCGCCTCGGGCTCCCTCGCCTCATCGAAGCCTTCTGTCTCCTCACCGATCATCTGCAGCAGCATTTTGGCCGCTTCTGATCCGCATCTGCGCTGGTGAAGGTGCAGAGTGGTCAGTTTGGGAGTCGAGACCATGTCCGACCAGTTGTCGCCTACGCCTGCAATACTCACTTCCTCGGGGATCCTGCGGCCGCTGGCTTTAAGCGCCCCCATAGCGCCATGCGCGATGATATCCGTCGCACAGACCACGCCGTCCAGGTCCGGATGCTCCTCCAGGAGTTCCATCATGCATTTGTAACCGCTCTCCGCGTTGAAATCCGCGATTTTTCTGGGAACGCTGTCCGCATCCAGACCCGCGTCCCGTACCGCCTGCTGCATCCCCTGCCTTCTGGCAAGTCCGGCCGCCTTGTCTTCCTCGAAAACGCCGATGTAGACAAGCTTCCTTCTGCCCTTGCGCAGAAGCAGTCCTGTCAGTTCACGCACGCCGTTGAAGTCATCGTGGTACACGCAGGGCAGCTCGTCTATGCACTGTCCTGTGACCACAAGCGGCACCGTACTGCCGGCCAGCGCTGATTTCTTGTAATCGCTGAATGCTGTGCCCATGAGAATGATCCCGGCCACGCGGTTGCTCTGCATCATGTCAAAATATTGCAGTTCCCGGTCCTTGCGCGGGTCCGAATACCCCAGTACTGTCAGATATCCCTTTTCCAACAGCTCTTCCGCAATGCCGTCCATCATCTGATTGACGGATTCCGAAAAGATCCTGGGCACAATAATCCCGACCTGCCGCACTTTGCCGGTGCGCATCGTCTTGGCCATCAGGTTGGGCCGGTAGCCGGTCTCCTCGATGGCCCACGCGATCTTTTCTTTCTTTTCCTGGCTCAGCGGTCCCCCGTTCAGGTATCTGCTGACAGCTGCCGCAGATACGCCTGCAAGCTGAGCAACTTCCTTAATTGTCATCTTTTTCCTCGTTCAGAAGCTGTGAGAGTTTCAAAATCATTAACCTGATCTATCCTACAGTTTCCTGATCAGGGAAGATCACTCCTCCTTGGGTGCCTCAGCGGGAGCTGCGGG
>CADCIK010000107.1 GCA_902801415.1 uncultured Lachnospiraceae bacterium | reverse complement strand
ATGATCGTGTTCAACTTCTTCTTTACGGAGCCGCTGTTCACGCTCCACGCCTATGACGCGGAATATCCGGTGACCTTCATCGTCATGCTGATCGTTTCCTTCATCTCCTGCTCCATCGCGGCAAGACTCAAGGCGATCGCCATAGCGTCCGACGCCACCTACGCGCGCACAAAGCTGCTGTTTGATACGGCCAGCCGGCTTCATCAGACCAACGGCCATGATGAGATCCTCTCAACGACCGGCGGGCAGCTGGCCAAGCTCATGAATGAGCCTGTATGCTTCTATGATCTTGCAAAAGGACCGGATACCTGCCTTCGATACGTACCGGGACAGGCCGCTCCCGAGCAGGCGCATACGGATGATAACAGCCTCCCTGCCGTCAAGTGGGTGAGCAGTCACAATGCTCAGGCAGGGAACGGAACAGACATGTTTCCGGCAAATCCCATGCGCTTTCTTCCTGTCAGTATCCATGACAGGGTTTACGCCGTCGCAGGGATACCCGCCGAGGACGATTCACTCGCACAGGAAGATCCCTTTGACCGCGAGCTGATCGTATCTATTCTGGGCGAATGCTCCATGGCGCTTGAAAAGGACCGGATCCAGCGCGAGAAGGAGGAGGAGGTGCTTCGCCGCAGAAATGAAAAGCTGCGCGCCGATCTCCTGCGTTCCATATCCCATGACCTGCGCACGCCCCTCACTTCCATCTCCGGAAACGCAAGTAATCTTCTCTCATCCGGCGACGAGTTTGACGAGTCGGTGCGCAAGCAGCTCTATTCCGATATCTACGATGACTCCGTCTGGCTGATCAGCCTGGTGGAGAATCTTCTCGCGGTAAGCCGCATCGAAGACGGAACCATGCAGCTGCACCGCAAGCTGGAACTGATGGATGATATCGTGTCGGAGGCGCTTCTGCATATCGACAGGCGCAGCTCCGAGTATGTGATCCAGTCGGAGCCTTCTCCAGAGACTCTTCTCGTAGACGTCGACGGCAGGCTGATCGTGCAGGTCCTGATCAATCTGATCAATAACGCGATCCAGTATACGCCTGCGGGCTCCACGATCCGGATCTGCAGCGAGCGGGAAGACGACCATGTCCGAGTTACTGTCTCCGACAATGGTCCCGGCATCCCTGATACGGAAAAGCCATATATATTTGCTATGTTTTACAGCGGGAGCAAGAAAGTGACCGACAGTAAGAGAAGTCTCGGTCTGGGACTTGCCCTGTGCCGTTCCATTATACGCGCGCACGGGTGCGAGATCGCCCTCAGCGACAATGATCCCCATGGCTGTTGTTTCAGCTTCACACTCCCCATGAAGGAGGTTGCAGTGCATGAATAAGTTTATGGTCCTTGTTGTAGAAGACGACAAACTGATCCAGAATCTTATGACCACAACGCTTGACATTCACAATTACCGCTATCTGACAGCTTCGTCCGCTTCTGACGCGCTGATGCAGATCACCTCCCACAATCCGGACGTCATCTTTCTGGATCTGGGACTGCCCGATATGGACGGCGTCGACCTGATCCGCAAGATCCGCACCTGGTCTGTCACGCCGATCATTGTGATCAGCGCGCGAAGCGAGGATAACGACAAGATCGAGGCGCTCGACGCCGGCGCAGACGACTATCTGACCAAGCCTTTTTCCGTGGATGAACTGCTGGCAAGGCTCCGTGTGACGCAGCGCCGTCTGTCGTCCCAGCAGGGCATGCCCTCCCACATATTTGAAAACGGAGGCCTGAAAGTGGATTTTGCGGCCGGCACGGCTTATATGAACGGCGAGGAGCTGACACTGACTCCTATTGAGTACAAACTGCTCTGCCTCTTCTGCAAAAACGTGGGCAAAACACTGACCCACACCTACCTGACCGACGCGATCTGGGGCAACACTCTGGACAGCGACCTTGCGTCTCTGAGAGTTTTCATGGCATCTCTTCGCAAGAAAATGGAAAAGGACACCACGCATCCCCAGTATATTCAGACCAGGATCGGCGTCGGATACAGAATGAACCGGCTGTAACAGCTGAAAAAGATAGCATTTGTTCCAAAATTGTTATATGATTGAAAAATCGAGCAATTTATAAGGAGGCATACATTTTGGAACAAAATCAACGAGGTTCATTTACCGGTAAACTCGGGTTTGTCCTGTCAGCCGCCGGCGCGTCCGTCGGCCTCGGCAATATCTGGAGATTTCCTTACCTGGCAGCCAAGTACGGCGGCGGCGCTTTTCTTCTCGTTTATATCATCCTTGCCCTTACATTTGGCTATACGATGATCATCGCTGAGACCGCGATCGGACGTTCTACGCAGAAGAGCCCCGTAAGCGCCTTTACCCACTACAGCCGTTCTCCCTTTGCGAAAGCGGGCGGATGGCTCAACGCGATCGTTCCCATGCTGATCTGCCCTTACTATTCCGTTATCGGCGGGTGGGTGTGCAAATATCTCTACGCGTTCCTCACCACAGACATGGACACGATCACCTCGGATACGTTTTTCACGGATTTCATCACCGCCGGCGGTTCCACGGAACTCTGGTTCTGCGTTTTCGTGGCACTCAACCTGGTCATTATTTACATGGGCGTTGAGAACGGCATCGAGCGCGTGTCCCGCATCATGATGCCGATCCTGCTGGTCCTGGCTGTCGTGATCAGCGTTTACACGATCAC
>CADCIK010000106.1 GCA_902801415.1 uncultured Lachnospiraceae bacterium | reverse complement strand
CCTGTTGGTCGCGCCGATGACCAGGATACCCTTGGCCGCCTCAAATCCGTCCATCTCGGAGAGCAGCTGGTTCAGGGTCTGTTCTCTCTCCTCGTTGCCGCCGCCGTACTTGGAATCGCGGCTCCGGCCGATGGCGTCGATCTCGTCGATAAAAATGATGCATGGCGCGTTCTTGTTGGCCTCCTTGAAGAGGTCACGCACACGGGAAGCGCCTACGCCTACGTACAATTCGATAAAGTCGGATCCCGTCAGGGAGAAGAAGGGCACGTGCGCTTCTCCTGCTACGGCCTTGGCGAGCAATGTTTTGCCCGTTCCGGGAGGACCGACCAGGAGCGCCCCCTTGGGGAGCTTGGCGCCGATCTTGACGTACTTGCCCGGATTGTGCAGGAAATCGACAACTTCCTGCAGAGATTCCTTGGCTTCATCCTCGCCCGCGACATCCTGGAATGTGATGCCGGTATCCTTCTGCACATATTCCTTGGCCGTACTCTTTCCGACGCTGCCCATGAGGCCGCCGCTGCCGGCTCTTCGGAAAATGAATCCCATGATCACCCACAGGAATATGATGGGCAGCACATAGGACAAAAGGAAGGAAACGATCATACCTGAACTGTCAGGGATATAGCCGTTGATCGTAACGCCCGCCTTGAGCAGGCGCTCAGTCAGCGCAGTCGACTCCTCCGTGATCGCCGTATAGCGAAGAGCTTCTGTGTCCTTGAGATGGATCTCCAGGCGGTCCGACCGGACGTTAACTTCCTTAACTTTTCCGTCCTCGACACAAGGGCGATCACGGTCGCAAGGAGCATGATCACAAGGTTCTGGCGGTTGGGCCCCTTGCTGCCGTTTCCCTGCTCATTGTCACCGCCGCCGCTGCCGCCGGGTCCCCTGCGGTCTCCCCGGTTGTCGTCGTAGCGCTCGATATTACCGCTGAAGCGGTCTTTCTTATGGAAAAAATCTCCAAACATTCTTATATTCACCTTTTTCTTTCAACAGCCGGCGTCAAAATACTGCTCTCCGGCTGAAAGCACATTACTTTCTGTGCCGTTTGGCCTTGTTCTTCATATAGATCACGTAGAGACCCTTCAGAAGAAGGTTGTTGTCAAGGGTGATCTCATGTCTGCACATAGGGCAGATCGTAGAAGCAAAGCCTCCTGTCGCGACAATACTGCCAACACTGCCGCCCAGTTCCTCAATGTAATGATCCAGAATGCCGTCCAGGGCGCCTGCAGATCCGTAGATAATACCGGATTTCATGCAATCGATCGTGTTGGACGCGATCGTCTTCTGCGGAGGCGTGATCTCGATGTTGGGAAGCAGGGACGTTCCGTCCGCGAGCGCGCGCATAGAAAGACGTACGCCGGGCATGATGGCTCCGCCAATATAGCGACCTTTGCTGTCCACGACCGTGACCGTCGTCGCGGTTCCCATGTCGATGATGATACAGGGAAGGGGATACGCGTTTTTGGCAGCAACTGCTGTCGCAACCAGGTCCGCCGCGATCGTGCTCGGATCATCCAGTACGATATCCAGTCCCGTCTTGACGCCGGCACCTACGACCATCGCGTCGATACCGGAGATGATCTTCACCGCTTTCCTGAGGGTCTCGATCAGCTGCGGGACTGACGAAGAGATGACCGCATCCGTGAATGCGAAGCGGTCCACGTTCTCCAGTTCCAGGATCTGCTTGATATCCGACGCATATTCATATTCCGTCTTCTTGAGATTGGTCTCCAGTCGGATGATGTGGGAGATCTCTCCCTTCTCGTCGATGCATCCGAGTACGATGTGTGTGTTGCCGGTGTCAATTGCGAGAATCATTACCTTATCCTCCTCGGTAGCTTATTCGATGGGAGGCAGAATATCCTTCAGGCCTTCCATGAAAGTGCTCTCATAATATTCCGCTTTACCTGTGTCAAAAAATCCTGTCATCTCGGGATCGATCGGAATTCTTGCGATCACCGGGATATTCTCCTTAGCCGCGATCTCTTCCACATGGCTGTCGCCGAAAATGCGGATCTCCTCGCCGCAGTGCGGGCACTTGACATAGCTCATGTTCTCGACAATGCCCAGTACCGGCACTTTCATGAGCTTGGCCATGCCCAGCGCCTTCTTGACGATCATGCTGACCAGATCCTGCGGAGTCGTGACAACGATGATGCCGTCGATCGGAAGGGACTGGAAGACAGTCAGCGGGACGTCGCCGGTTCCCGGAGGCATATCAATGAACATATAGTCCACATAGCCCCAGTTGACGTCTGTCCAGAACTGCTGCAAGGCGCCTGTGATGACAGGGCTTCTCCAGATGACGGGCGCGTCCTCCTGCTTGGTCAGCAGGTTCATGGACATGACCTTGATGCCGGTCACGGTGTTGGCGGGATAGAGACATTCCTCGGTTGCCACAAGGTCCGGATAGCCTACGCCGAACATCTTGGGAATGCTGGGTCCTGTGATATCCGCATCCAGGATCGCGGTCTGGTAGCCGTTTCTTCTGGCCCAGAGGGCGCTCATACCGGTTACGGAAGACTTTCCTACGCCTCCCTTGCCGCTGACAACTGCGATCACTTTATTGATATGACTTCCCTTGTGGGCCTTGATGCGAAAATCCGGGGCTCCGTGGGGTGTGGGCGGCTTGGGCGCGCCGCTGTTATTCTGTGCACTCATGATCAATTCCTCCATTTTTTATAAATCAGCGCGTATAATTGTGAGCGCGTTCTGATCGTATTTGCCTTTTCAGCCTGTATCAGCTGCCGTTTCCTCACTGTTTTGACAGAAAAGGGGGCGGGATTTGCTATTCCCTGTTCCGCAAAAGCTGATATAGTATTAGAAAAGGGCCTTTGTGTAAAGACCTGCACACTAAATAATAATGGAAACTTCGTCTTTTGTGAAGTGGTTCCGTCAGCTTCCCGGATTTAGTATCGCCGGGAATCCCGCCCCGGATCCTGACGCGTCTGCCGCTTCCCCGCATCCCCATGTCAGATCACCGGCCATTCGGCCGCAGAAAGGTTATTAAGGTACTCTATGGAAGATCTCAACATCGCTCTTTTGATCGACGCGGACAACGTCAGTTCCCGCTACATCTCGGGAATCCTGAGCGAACTGTCCAAATACGGAAAGATCACGATCCGCCGCATGTACGCCTGACCCCCATCATGCAGCCCAACAACACACCCGGCAAGAACGCGTCCGATATCGGTCTCATCATTGACGCCATGGACATTCTCTACACCGGCGACGTGCAGGGCTTCTGCATTGTCTCCAGCGACGGCGATTTTAACAAGCTTGCGACCCGTCTCCGCGAGGCGGGCAAATTCGTCATCGGCATGGGCGAAAAGAAGACGCCCGAATCCTTCCGCGTCTCCTGTGAGCGCTTCATTTTCCTGGACGTCATTGAGAGCGAAGTCCCGGGCGCCGGCCGCATGAGCGAGGACTCCGGTTCCCAGGGAGCTGACGCCGCTCCGCAGTCCGCCGCCCAGGAAACATCTGCAGGCCGCAGCGCTTCCTCACAGACCACAGTCCGCAGAAGGCGCGCCGCAGTGGTCTCCGAAGCCGCTCCTTCCTACAAGTCCGTCACATCCGGCAGCCAGAAAACGTCCTCGGTGGAGGAAGTGGAACCCGAGCAGGATTACGACACCGACTCCGAGGCCCTGTTCACGGACAAGGCGACCATCGGGCGAGATCGGCTCCCGCCTGGTCAAAATATTCCCCGATTTCGACGTCCGCAACTACCACTACAGCAAGCTCTCCGAGTATCTCAAGGATTTCTCATCGCTCAAGGTCGAGAACCGCGACAACGCGGTGTGGGTCTCCCTCAACAGTTCTCCGGACAGCGAGATCGAGCAGCAGATCCTGCGGATCTTCAAGCGGCACGGAACGGACGACATGTATATGACCACCCTCAAGAAGGAGCTTCTCGAGGTCTACCTGCACCGGATGATCGGCTCCGTCGAGGTCAACGGAAGACATGTGCTTCTGAAGAAGAAAGATTGACAGGATATTAAAAGACCTGCCGGCCGTGTGGCTGACAGGTCTTTGATATTATGGTTAATTACGGATCCGAACATATTCAGATCCGGCAGGTTGCGATCCCCGCAGGGTTCAGACTCTGCATATTGCGATCTTTAAAGGATTCAGACTCTGCAGACCGTTATCCTCAAAGGATTCTTGCCTTGACGACTGCGAGGTCCGGGGATACCGTCTGCAGGAAGGTATCTACTTTGGCCCAGTAGCGCTCGGGGTCGACGCAGACGCTAGCATGCACATCTTGGGGCAGGCGGCCGCCTCGAAGAGTCTCTTCATCATGATGCAGGGGATAAAGGTGTCCCCTTCGCCGTGGATGAAGAGCGTCGGGGTGACTGATCTCTGCACCGCTTCGATCGGAGACGCTTTGCTGAGGTCATAGCCGGCTTCCACCATCGATACAGCCCTGAGGAGGGGCATGATCACTTCCGCGGGAACCGGCGGCTTCTGCTCGAGATGGTTGTATACATCGATGAACTCGCCGATCGCCGTGTCATAACCGGCGTCCTCCACGCAGGCCTTGACATTGGAGGGGAGCTTTTCGCCTGTAGTCATCATGACTGTAGCGGCGCCCATGGAGATCCCGTGCAGGATGATCTCCGCCTTCGGATCTCTTTCCAGGATCTTGTCGATCCACAGAATGATATCCAGCCTGTCGTGATAGCCGTATCCGACATAGGTGCCTTCACTCTTTCCGTGACCGCGCAGGTCGGGCAGAAGGACATTCATGCCGTAGTGATCGCGGTAGTGCTGCGCGTACTGGCCCACACTCTCCGATGTGTCTGAATAGCCGTGGACGCAGATTGCGTACCTGTGGTCTCCCTCATCGACCGGTGAGGGGATGAAATTGGCGTGGATCCGGAGGCCGTCCTCGGTCATCTCAAACCAATCCTTCCTCTCAGGGTGCTCGTTCATCCAGCGGCGGCCGCGCACATAAGGCCTCTCCGCCGGGTCCTTGTCGCGGCTCTTGTCGTGTCTGACGGGCTTCATGGAGAACATATAGAAGTAATGCGCAGCTCCCAGCAGCGCGCCTGCGCCGACGCAGACACCTGTGCCGGCCACAAACTTAAGCGCTTTGCGAAGGGCTGATTTTTTCTTCTTCATGCTTTTCTGATTGCTTTCTTCTTCCTTCGATATCTTTTTGCCCATATCCAAAGGTCCTCTCACTGGCCGGTCACGGCATATTCATGCACACTGTGACCATAAACTCGGTTCCCTCGCCTCTGCGGCTCCGGACCCTGACGTTGCCTCCCATGATGCTGACGATCTCTCTCGCGGTATAAAGACCGGCGCGAAGCGGATCATCCCTCTCATCCTTCATCTCAAACATGCCCTGCATGAGTTCACTGGCAATACTGCTTCCGTTGTCCCTGATGGTAAAGTACAGATAGACCCGGTTTCCCGACGCCCTGTCCGCTCTGCAGCCCAGGTTGATCACGCCGCCTTCCGGCGTCTGCTCCGTAGCGCTCTCCAGAAGACTCACCAGCGCTCTCTGCAGTTTCGCCTTATCACCAATCGCTTTATCCGGCATAGACACGCTCTTCTTGAGCTCAAGCCGGATCCTCTTCTTATCGCAGACCGGCTTCTGCAGAACCATTACGTTGCCCAGGCACTCGTCGATAGAGAAAAGCTCCTCTTTAAGTACGTTGTCATCGGACGCAGCCATCTGTACCAGGTCGTCCATAACTGTGCTCTTTGCGGGTTCCATATTCTCAGATACGGTCGGCGCGTCATCCACGTAGCGCGCGGGAGTTCTGTTGGCCGATGTTCTGTTGATTGGTGTTCTGTCGACTGGCGTTCTGTCGATTGGTGCGGCAGTCCCTGCCTGTTCCTTGTTCTGCGTCTGTGTGCCAAAACCCCGCCTGAGGGTGCGTCCCGGCGCCGCGTCGAAGAATCCGTCCGCAGGCTCTTCCTGCAGAAGCGGCTCACTCTGTGGCGTCTGCTGCTGTGCAGGCGATTCCTGACGATACGCAGTCCTGCCGGTCTGCTGGACAGGGGTTTCCTGTCGATACGCAGTCCTGCCGGTCTGCTGGACCGGCGTCTGCTGCACAACATTTGACTTGGTCATGGAGTCGATCATTTCCTGCAGGCGCTGCACTGTTTTGGCCTGCTCGCTCTCGCGGAGCTGGCTGCTGCGCATCTGGCGGTCTCGGAGAGCCTCCGACTCACGCAGTGCGTCCATGGTGCGCTTGAGCTCCTGCTCTAGCTTGTCCACCTCGGCCTGCTTGGCGGCGAGTTCCTTCTCGCAGTCAGCTGTCAGGAGCTCGACGGCCCGCTTCTGCTTGGCCAGCTCGTTATCCTGCGCTTTGACATAATTCTCAAGCTGCTTCTGGAGCATCTGCTCCTTCTCGGTATACGACCTCTGAAGCTCCTGCTCTCTCGATTCGTATTCGAGCCGCAGCTGTTTCTCCTTGATCTCGATAGATCCCTTCTGGGAATCCAGGACCTGATTCATCTTGACGCGGAAAGACTCGATCTGCTCCTGTGTTTTGGCCTGGGCTTCCTCGATCTCCTTGCGGACCGTGGTCTGGGCCTCCTCCACCTGCAGTCTTGCTTTCTCCTGCGCCTCGCGGATCTCGACCTTGGCCCTCTCCTGCTGCATGCGGGAAGCGGCCTCCGCTTTCGCGATCAGCTGATCCGTGGCCTTTCTGGCTTCGTCCTTGTCGATGTAATACAGTATGCGCAGGCGGTTTCCATTGTGGTCCGCGCTGTTGATCAGATATACGTCGGTCCAGCGCTTAGTGCCGTCCACCTGTTCCATCTCGAACATGCCGACATAGGGATCCTTGGCCACCATCTCCAGGTGGGACTGCGTCATCCGCTTTCTGGTGATGCTGGTCATTTCCAGGCGGTAGAACGGGTCTTTGGCAACTTCATCCGCAAAGCTGGCCATACTCAG
>CADCIK010000105.1 GCA_902801415.1 uncultured Lachnospiraceae bacterium | reverse complement strand
AAGGGAAGCTTCTGCGCGTACATCGCTTATGACGAGAGTCTGGCACACGGAATCTATGCAGGTTCTGACGCATTCTTCGTTCCGTCCAGATTTGAGCCTTGCGGACTGACCCAGCTGATCGCTATGCACTACGGCACAGTTCCGATCGTTCGTGAGACAGGCGGCCTCAAGGATACAGTCGAGCCTTTCAACCAGTACACAGGCGAAGGCAACGGCTTCACATTTGACAGGTATGAGTCCGGACTCCTTCTTGACGCGACCAACAGAGCTAAGACCCTGTTCTTCGAGCACCGCGAAGCATGGGACAACATGGTTGTCCGCAACATGAACAAGGACGTCTCCTGGGATGTCTCCGCGAAGCAGTATCGTGAGCTGTATGTGCAGATGACACAGTAATCTGTCTTCGAACAACCGAATACGAACATAATAAAATCCCCTCACCGCAAGGTGAGGGGATTTTTTATTGCTCCCATATTCATGATGTCCAAATATCGTTATTAACAGGGTATCCTTATTCCCAGAACTCCTTATTTCCTGTCTTGGGGCTGAGCGCCGTGCGGAGCTCCATCATGGCCGTGTAGTTGGGAAGGAGGAAAGTGGTGCATGATTCCTGTTCAAGCTCATCCACAAGCTTTGTGTAATCGGTCACAAGCTCCATGCGGTCCTCATTGGCGCCTGCTCTCAGAAGCCTGTCATAGAGATCCTGCGCGCGGTCGCCGCACACATACAGTTTCTGCAGGTTGGGGTCCGAGCATAGTTTCTCGTAATCAGTGTTCTCAATCCAGGAGAAGTCGTGTCCGTCACCGGTGCGGTTGTTGAGGCAGAGAACGGCGTTGAAGGGATCACCGAAGCTGGTTACATAGGTAAATGCCTGATTGCAGCCGGCTGGATTCTTGACCAGGATCATCTGCAGGACATTGCCGCCCAGCTCGAAAGTCTCCATGCGTCCGAATGCGGACTGAACACTTGCAAGAGAGCGGATCGCTTCTGAAGCAGGAAGTCCCATGGCCTTGATCGCGCCTACACAGGCAGCAGCGTTATACACGTTGTAAACTGCGGGAAGCGCGACAAACACTTCCTCTTCCTTGTCATCTACCCGAAGGTGAATAGTGCTTCCGTTGGTATCCATCTTGTCAATGGATGTCACAGTGACGTCAGGCTCGTGATGCGCGTAACCGCATTTGGGGCAGCGGAATCCGCCCAGATGGGCGTAGATATGATAGTCATATTCGTAATCACTTCCGCATTTAGGGCATTTGCCTGCATCAGCGAGATCAACATCTCCCTGCTCGCCGACGGATCCGTCGAGTCCATACCAGATCACTTTGTTGGGTACGCCGAGCGCGAGCTGAGCGGACTGCGTGTCCTGCGCGTTGAGAACCAGAATGGATTCAGGGCTTCGTTTAATTCCCTTCTTGATCTCTTTTCTTGTGTTTTCCACACTGCCAAAACGGTCAGCCTGATCTGTAAAGAGATTGGTCACGACGATCGCCTTGGGATGGATGAGCGGAACGACCTGTTTGAGCGCTGCCTCATCGACTTCAAGCACAGCGTAGTGATTATTGGGTTTGCCGAGCCAGTTTGTGTCGCAGAGCAGATCAGATGTGATCCCGTGGAGCAGGTTGGCGCCGGATTTGTCGCGGTGGCAGTCATGACCTCCATCTGTCAGTGCGTGCTCGATCATGTTGCAGGTAGTGGTCTTTCCGTTGGTTCCCGTGACGACGACGATCTCCATATCTTCAGCCGGAACGGAGAGTATATTGCGGGAGATCTTCATGGCTACTGTGCCGGGCAGAGCGGTGCCGCCGCGGCCTGTCTTTCGAAGAACGCCGCGGATCAGTTTGCATGAAGCGATTGATAAAACAGTCTGGATCTTATTGGGCTTTTTCATAGATTTCCTCTTTATCAATAGTGAACAATGATTGAAAGCAGCTTTGTTTACGGGATTAATTAGTCCGTGTCAAAATATCATCGTGTTATTTTAACACTTGATGACCAATATGAAAACCCGGTGCTTCTAAAGGATGCAGAGGACTTATTTAAACAAATGCACTTATCTTTATGCATTAATTATTTATTAGAATAAAAGACTGAATGAATAGCGTAAATACTGTACTTAGACATATGTTCAGTGCATATATCTTGATAAATGTGCTTATAAGTAGTAGTATATAACTAACAAAAGAGAGAGGTTATAAGCCGGATTGCAGAAGATGACTGCATGATAAGGATCACCTGCTTCAGTTGCTACAGGGCCCGAAAACCGAAACAGGTATCAGTAGTAATATCAGGAACATACTAAATCAGCAGTTGAGACCATAGGGGGCATCAATGAAGTACAGAACTACTATTACAGGCTGTGGACCTGAAGCATTTGCTTTTTTATCTAAAGAACTTGATCTGAATTTTGTCATCATCTTTAATGAGGACGCACCGAAAGAGCTTGCCGAGCTGTCAATTCTTCATACACAGGAGAAAGTACTGGCAATGCCTGTTCCCGGCGACATCATGAAACTCGGTAAGAACATCTATACGATCACAGCTGTAGGAACAGAAGTGGAGCAGACGCTCACAACGCTCGGCCACTGCACACTGGCATTTGGCGGCGCTACAGAAGCGTACCGTCCCGGCTGCATCATGCTGGACGGACCAATCCTCACCAAAGAGGCAGTTCCGGTAGGCGAGACAATCGAAATCTATTGATCATCAGAAATAATCATTCAATAAAGCATAAGCCCAATATAAGGAGGAAAACGCAATGCTGAACATGAACTGGAAACTGGAGCAGAGGGAAAAAGAAGGAAAGATCATCAAGACCGGTATCGT
>CADCIK010000104.1 GCA_902801415.1 uncultured Lachnospiraceae bacterium | reverse complement strand
GGCGCTGAACATCCGGACACTCGTGCACACGGGCGGCCTGATCCCCGGCGGCGCCACGGGCATGACGATCCTGATCCAGCGGCTGGCGAAGCTCCTGCTTTCGGTCGACCTCCCCTATACGCCGGTCAACCTTCTTCTCAACGCGATCCCGGTCTATATCGGATTTCGCTTTATCGGGAAGAAGTTCACCCTGCTCTCCCTCGTCATGATCATGCTGTCCGGCTTTCTCACCGACCTGATTCCCGCCTATACGCTGACCCAGGACATTCTCCTGATCAGTATTTTCGGCGGCATCGTCAACGGCTTTGCGATCAGTCTGTGCCTTCGGGCGGACGCTACCAGCGGCGGCACGGATTTTATCGCGATCTACCTCTCGCAGATGCACGGCGTGGAATCCTGGAATCTGATCCTCGGATTCAATGTGGTGCTGCTCCTGATCGGCGGTTACTTTTTTGGTCCGGATAAGGCGCTCTATTCCATCATCTTCCAGTACGCGTCCACACAGGTCCTGCATCTGATGCACAGGAACTACCAGAAAGTGACCTTCCTCATCGTCACCGACAAAGCGGAGCAGATCTGCGCGGGGATCCATGACATGACCCACCACGGCGCCACGATCTTTCACGGAGAGGGCGGTTACGAACACAATCGGCACGACCTCGTCTATTCCGTGACCAGCGGAAACGACGTTCGGAAGATCAAGAAAGGGGTTCGCGAGATCGATCCTTCCGCTTTCGTCAATACTTTCAGTTCCGGAGAGATCATGGGGAACTTCTATATGCAGCCAAAAGATTGACGGCACCGGCCTTCAATTTATTACCTGACTTATATATTTTATCAGAAACCGGCCGTTCGCAATAACAGCACTGCGAACAGCCTTTCTTGTTGTATATTCCGTCGCAATTGTTTCGTCATTTTCAACAACATTCTCTTCCCAGTATCATTTCCTTTATAAAAATTTTCCAAAAAAATTGAACCAGTCATTTACGGAGGTTCTCTATGAAGCAAATTGAAATGTTAGCTATGATCCTGGCCGGTGGCCGGGGAAGCCGCCTGCTCGACCTTACCAACCACGTAGCAAAGCCGGCAGTCGCCTACGGCGGCAAATACCGCATCGTCGATTTCCCGCTCAGCAACTGTGCAAACAGCGGTGTTGACGTAGTTGGTGTTTTGACACAGTATGAGTCCGTACTGCTCAACAGCTATGTTGCGAAGGGCGGTCTGTGGGGACTTGACACCAAGGACAGCGGTGTCTTCGTTCTTACACCCCGTGAGAAGGCTGACGCAGGCCTCGATGTTTACCGTGGAACAGCAGATGCAATTTCTCAGAATATCGATTTCATCGACACCTACAACCCGGAATACCTTCTGGTTCTCTCCGGCGACCACATCTACAAGATGAACTATGATAAGATGCTTGACTTCCACAAGGAGCAGGGCGCAGCAGCTACCATCGCAGTTATGCCTGTTTCCATGAAAGAAGCATCCCGTTTCGGTATCATGATCACTGACGAAAACGACAAGATCATTGATTTCGAAGAAAAGCCCGCTCATCCCCGCAGCACCCTGGCTTCCATGGGTATCTACATCTTCGATTGGAAGAAGCTGCGTGAGATCCTTGTTAAGGATATGGTTGATCCTGATTCCGCACATGACTTCGGCAAGACCATCATTCCTACACTGATGAACAACGGCGAGAAGCTCGTTGCTTTCAAGTTCGAAGGATATTGGAAGGATGTCGGAACCATCGATTCTCTGTGGGAAGCCAACATGGACCTTCTCGACGAGAACTGCGATCTCAACCTCGACGATCCCACATGGAAGATCTATACCGAGGACGCAGTCGCTCTTCCCGCATATATCGGACCCGACGCTTCGATTGACCGTGCTTATATCACACAGGGTACGAGCATTGACGGAACTGTTAAGAATTCCGTAATCTTCACCGGCGCTACAGTAGGCAAGGGTGCGCAGATTATTGATTCTGTTCTTATGCCCGGCGCAAGTGTCGGCGATGGCGCAGTGGTTACCCGCGCACTGGTTGCTGACGGTGTCAAGATCGGTGCAGGCGCAGTGGTTGGCAGCGCAGACAGTGCTGAGATCACTCTGCAGGCCAGCGATATTTAAGGGGGTGCACAATAATGGCTAAAGCTTTTGGTATTATCACATCATCCGCGGAGCACAAGGTAGACGGTCTTCAGGATTACCGTCCTATCGGCAGCTTCTCCTTCCTGGGAAGATATCGTGTTATTGACTTCCCTATTTCCAACCTGAGCAACAGCGGCATTATCAACCAGCAGGTTTATATTGCCAGCAAGGCTCGTTCCATGGTCGCTCACATCGGAACAGGCCGTCACTACAACATCAACTCCAAGCGCGGAAGAATCCAGCTTCTTCTTCCCCCTGAGCAGAAAGTAAACGCGATCTACAACACCAACATCCAGGCTATGTATGAGAACCTTGAGTACATCAAGAGACAGGCTCAGGAATACGTTGTGATCGCTCCCAGCTGCATGGTATTCAGACAGGATTATGATGCTCTTCTTCAGGGCCACGCTGCTTCCGGCGCTGACATCACAGCTCTGTATCACACCGTTCATCATGCGAAGAGCGGCTATGAGACCTGCCATATCTTCGATATCGCAGACGACAAGGTTAACGCGATCCGCCGCAACCTGGGTGACGAGGATGTACGCGCGATCTCCATGGAGTCCTTCGTTATGAAGAAATCCCTGCTGATCAAGCTGATCGGCGAGGCAAGAGCAATCTCCTCCATGTACAATCTGTCTGACGTCATCAACGCCAAGATCGGCGATCTGAATGTACGCGCAGTTGAGCACTTCGGTTACTTCGGACCGATCACCAGCCTCAAGAGCTACTACGATGCCAACAAGCAGCTTCTCAATCCTGCAAAGGCAGCTGAGCTCTTCACACCTGACTGGCCGATCTATACAAGAACCAATGATTCCTGCCCCAGCCAGTATTATGATGAAGCAGAGGTCAAGAACTCCCTCATCTCCAACGGCTGTGAGATTCGCGGCACAGTTATTGATTCCGTGATCAGCCGCGGTGTTGAGATCGGCAAGGGCTCCGTAGTGAAAGGCTGCTACATCGCAGCTTACACCAAGATCGGCGAGAACGTTTATCTTGAGAACCAGGTTGTTGACAAATATGTCACGATCGATCACGAGAACAAGATCGTCGCTCCTGCAGAGGATCCCGGATACGTCAAATACATGGATAATCTTTGATCGATAGGCTTTTTGTCGAATATTTATCAAAGTGGGCAGGGCGTTCTTTTCAACTGCCACTCAATCCAGTATAATGAATGAGTAAAATCCGCCCGGTGCGTACGGCGCCGGGCAGACAACTAGATATTATCATCAAGGAGGAAATTAAAATGTTAGTATCTGCAAAAGAAATGACAGCTGCTGCAAGAGCTGGCCACTATGCAATCGGTGCGTTCAACCTCAATAACCTTGAGTGGACAAAGTCCGTTCTGAAGGCTGCTCAGGAGTGCAACGCTCCCGTTATCGTACAGTGCTCCGAAGGCGCTGGAAAGTACATGGCAGGCTATAAGATGGTAGTTGACATGGTCAACGACGTGATCGAGTCCCAGGGCATCACAGTTCCTGTAGCTCTTCACCTTGATCATGGTTCATATGAAGGCTGCCTGAAGTGCATCGACGCTGAGCACGGCATGTCCATCGAGGCAGAAGTCGGCGGCATCGGCGGCGAGGAAGACGGCGTTGTTTCCCAGGGTGAGTGCGCAGATCCCGACGAGTGCAAGATGATCGCTGATCTCGGCGTTGATTTCCTTGCTTGCGGCATCGGCAACATCCACGGCAAATATCCCGCAAACTGGGCTGGCCTTCGTTTCGACGTTCTTGAGGCTATCAAGGACAAGGTTGGCGATATGCCTCTCGTTCTTCACGGCGGTTCCGGAATCCCTACAGAGATGATCCAGCAGGCTATCAAGCTCGGCGTCTCCAAGGTTAACGTTAACACAGAGTGCCAGATCGCTTTCGCGGAAGCAACCAGAAAGTACATCGAGGCTGGCAAGGATCTCGAAGGCAAGGGCTTCGATCCTCGTAAGCTTCTCGCTCCCGGCGCTGCTGCAATCGTTGAGTGCGTTAAGGATAAGATCATCACCTTCGGTTCCAACGACAAGGCTTGAAGATAATCTCTTATCACCGCATGATCACATGCAACTTAAAAGAGACCGCCTGCAAAGGCGGTCTCTTTTTTTTTGCGCTTTTAAATAGGGCTGATATTTCCGATACTCCGGCAGATTACTTCTGCGCTCTCATCAATGAATCTTCCATGCCTCCAGCCAGGTGTGGGCCAGATCGATCCACGCCGCGGCTGACGTATCAAACGAGCGCACCTCCGACCTCGTCCGCCAGTCCGCAAGGCTGAGGCCGTGCATATCTCCCGGGAATACATGGTATTCCACCGGCTTCCGCGCCTTCATCAGCCCGGTGGCAAAATACAGTGAGTTCTCGATCGGAACTGAATCATCATAAGTTGTGTGCCACATAAAGACGGGGGGCACGTCTCTCAGATCCTGCTTTTCCAGAGACATTCTGGTAAGCCATGCCGGATCTTCGCTCCTCTCCGCTCCCAAAAGCGCCACAAAAGAATCCATGTGGGCAAATTCTCCAGAGCTGATAACGGGATATGCCAAGATCAATCCGTCCGGGCGGATCTCTTCGTTAGACAGCTCCACGCCATTCTGTTTCCGAATCTGCGCGAACCACTCTGTGTTCCAAAATACGGAATGAGAGGCCGCCAGGTGTCCTCCTGCTGAAAAGCCCAGCACGGCGATCCTTTCCGGGTCGATGCACCACTTGTCCGCATTGGCCCTCAGATATGCCACTGCCTTTGAGATCTCCAGAAGCGCCGTCGGAAACTCTGCCGGTGCGCAGGAGTACCAAAGAACTGCGGCGTGATAGCCCATCGCGTTAAACTGCATGGCGACGATCTCCGCCTCTCTTTCTGAGGTATAGCGATATCCGCCTCCGGGGCAGACCAGAATGAGCGGCCGCTCCTGCACCAGAAACTTGGGCGTGATCTCCAGCAGATAGGTTTCCAGACATGTGTCCGGAAGCGTTCCGGGCACACGGATCTCTTCTTGTAAAATGTTATGTATCATAAATTCTCCTTTGGGGCCAAAACACAGATATTTAATCTATTATACGGCATCAGTGCTTCTGCAATCAATTCGTGATATACTGACGGAAGATTCACAGTAGAAAGGGCCGAATATCCATGGGTATTTTTGAAGCATTGTTCCATAAAGCAGACATCAACACCTATATAGCGGAGTACAAAGAGACGCCCGGTGCATTCCTGATCGACGTAAGAACCGGCCCCGAGTACGAGGCAGGCCACATCGAAGGCAGCATCAATGTTCCGCTGCACAGCATTCACTTTATCGTCAATCACGTCCGCGACATTGAAGCGCCGATCTACGTCTACTGCCAGAGCGGGGCACGCTCCGGACAGGCCACCTCCATGATCAAGGAGATGGGCTATAAGAATGTCAATAACATCGGCGGCGTCAACCGCTACAAAGGAAAACTGGTGCGCTGAAAAGCGCACCTTTTTCTCCGCTATTCAGCATAGCGTTAACCTGACTTCTCAGTCACTGGCTATTCAGAGTTGACTGCTCAATCGTACCTCCAATGTACCGTCTGTCACGCCGGGTACACTCTCACAAAGTATCCGGTTCCCGTCGGCTCCTCCTCGTCATAATTTCCATACATCATTCCCTGCAGCGACTGATCCTGAATCTCATGGTAGCCGCATTT
>CADCIK010000103.1 GCA_902801415.1 uncultured Lachnospiraceae bacterium | reverse complement strand
CTCAAGGTCACAATTCCGGATGCATATACCGGTGACGTTATGGGCGACCTGAACAAGAGACGCGGCAGAGTGCTCGGCATGAACCCGATCGGCGGCGGCAAGCAGGTCGTTGAGGCAGAAGTTCCTCAGTCCGAGCTGTTTGATTACTGCACAGTCCTTCGCTCCATGACCGGCGGACGCGGCGACTATGAGTATGAGTTCGTAAGATATGAGCAGGCTCCTGCTGATATCCAGGCCAAGGAAGTTGAAGCGAGAGCTAAGCAGCTTGAAGAAGGCACAGAGGACTGATGCCAGATTGCGGCAGCAGTGTCCGGAAGTTGTGATTTAACAAAATTACATATTCTGAAGTAGTACAAATACCGCCAGTTGCGAATTGCAGCTGGCGGTATTTGTACTTAAGACAGAATTCTTCTGACCCCAAGACCGAATTTACGGTCGAGCGGGCTTCCTTGACAATGATTAATACGTAATGGTATGGTTATAAATATTACAATTTGAGATTAGAAAGAAGAGTATTTCAACAGGGTATAAAAATGAACAAAACAAGTCATCCGGTTCTGTGGATCGTAGTGCCTTGCTATAACGAAGAAGAGGTGCTCCCCAAGTCAGTGCCGATGTTCAAAGAAGTATTGACCAATATGACTGCGCAGGGAAAGATCAGCGACAGCAGTTCGATCCTTTTTGTCAACGACGGATCTTCTGATACCACATGGGAACTCATCAGTCGTTATGCGGCAGCAGATCCCCAGATCAGAGGAATCTCTCTTAGCAGAAACCGCGGCCATCAGAACGCCTTACTGGCGGGACTGATGGAGGCGAAAAAGTATTGCGACATCACGATTTCGATTGACTGTGACGGCCAGGATGACGTAAAGGCCATGTATGAGATGGTCGATAAGTACCAGGAAGGCTTTGAAATTGTGTATGGCGTCCGGTCCGACAGAGAGACGGACACCTGGTTTAAGAGAACAACCGCACAGAGCTATTACAAAGTGCTGCATTCCATGGGGGCGGAAGTGGTCTATAATCATGCCGATTATCGCCTGGTTTCGACACGTGTGCTGGATGAATTTAGCGATTTTCAGGAGGTGAATCTGTTCCTTCGAGGCTTGTTCCCTCTTGTTGGGTTCCCCACTGCCAACGTTTACTACAGTAGGCATGAGAGAATGGCGGGAGAGAGCCATTATCCGCTGCGCAAAATGCTGGCGCTCGCATTTGATGGTATTACGAGTCTATCCATTCAGCCGATTCGTTTTATCACAATACTGGGTCTTTTCATTGCCTTTTTAAGTTTTATGGGCGTGATCTGGGCTTTCATAAGCTACTTTACCGGAACGACTGTCAGCGGCTGGGCTAGCATGGCGTGCATCATTTGCTTTCTGGGAGGAATACAGCTCCTTGCACTTGGAGTGATCGGTGAGTACATAGGAAAGACATATCTGGAGACCAAACGAAGACCACGATTCATCATCAGCAAGAGGACATGGGAAAAGGCAGATGATGTTCCGACTAAAGCGGAGGTGCTAACATTCCATGAACAAGCAGATCGAGATGAGTGAACAGAACGATAAGCACATACATGCGCGGTACCGCGCATTGTGTGTGCTTTTATGTTTGGTAACAGCGCTTGTAATTTTTGTGCCCTTTATCGTCAAGGGAGGGGGCGCTTTTACGCTGCGGGACGACTTTAACACGCAGGAATTGACGTTTACGAATCAGGTAAACGGCTTTTTAAAGACCCAGCTCCCTGGCGAGTGGTGCTGGAGCCTTGATCTGGGCGCTTCTTTTGTCAACGGATTCGGGTTCTATGTGCTGGGAAGTCCGTTTGCATGGCTGACATTTCCGTTTCCGAGACAGCTGTTTCCGTATCTCATCGGATGGGTCTATGTATTAAAGTATGTGGTTGCCGGCCTCACGGCGTATGAGTATCTCTGCATAGTGACCCAGAAGAGCGGATGGCCGCAGATTACTGGCGCTTTGATCTATGCATTTTCCGGATTTAGCGCCACGGCGTTGGAATTCTATCATTTCCATGACGTGGTGGCTCTGTTTCCGCTTTTGCTGATCGGAATTGAGAAGATACGCAAGAAGGAGTCGTTTCTGTTTTTTGCCTTCGCGGTCTTTGTAAACTGCCTGCTGAATTACTATTTCTTTATTGGAGAAGTCATCTTCATAGTCCTTTACTTTATATTTCGCTTTTGGGGGGATCTTAAAGCCTTCCTTCGAGGAATGGGGCTGTGCATAGCAGGCGGCGTACTGGGCGTCGGCATGGCTGGCGTTTTGTTTGTCCCGAGTATTCAATATATTCTGGGCAACCCGAGAACAGATCAGAAGCTGACGTTTCAGGATGATCTTTTTCTGGACTTGAAAGAGCCGCTTTATATGTATCTTATGAAGGGACTTCTTATTCCGGGCGAAGCGATGAACAGCCAATGTGCTGTGTACGAAATGGAATGGAACTCAACAGCCGGCTGGCTGCCGATGACCGGCGTATCTCTTTCACTTACTTATATGATCAAGAAAAGGGACTGGCTCGGAAAATTCCTGCTGCTGCTTTCTTTGATTGCATTTAGTCCATATCTGTCATCCGGTTTTTCTATGTTTACCAGAAATTACCAGCGCTGGTGGTTCATGTTTGTGCTTGTTCTGGCAGCCGCAGCGGTATTTGTTCTGCAGGAGAGCGGAAACTATCCTGTAGCGGCAGGCGTAGTGATCAATCTGGCACTACAAGTACAGGAAACTGGGCGGGCGCCTGATGACCGTCTGTGTATCCTTTATAGCGGCCCTGACAACGATCTTTACGATTTACGTATACCGGATCAATTCCGAGAGCACGCAGAGTATTCTTGAAAAATACAGCATCGCGGAAGAACTCGAGGTGATCGATCCGCAGTACCGCTATGCAATGGAGAACAACAAGAACCTGCTGACGCTGACGGGCGACGTAGGCGGCGTCGGTGCCTTTACCTCCACCAGCGGGAATTACAGGTTCCGACTCAATGAGCTGTTTGACCACTCTTCGTCGGTCTTTGCCCTGAGAAAATCAGATTATGCGGGACTTGCAGAGCTGTGCGGAGCTAAATTTGTCCTGACAGATGCTTTACCGGAGGGAAAGCCTGCCTTACAGGAAATTGAGGTGCGCGACACGAAATGGTACGTCACAGAGCAGGCGGCCTGCCCCATTGGCTATATGGTCGACCGATATATGCTCAAGGAGGACCTTCTGTCCCTGCCGCTTGAGGAGCGGGGCATCGCAATGCTGTATGCACCGGTCATTGAAAAGGATGTGGAGGGACTCGTGGCCGGGGTTTCTCAGAAGGTCTCGCCGCAGGACCATAATTGGAAAAAGGAAGGAAAGCGCCTGGTCAAAGAACTGGTACAGACGTATTCCGACAATTCCGTCACGGATTTTGACCGGAACAGTGAAGGAATGTCCTGCAGGATCAACAATCCCAAGGAGCAGATGGTCTTCTTCAGCGTCCCGAATGAGCAGGGGTGGGAGATCCGGATCGACGGGGAACGAACAGAGTCCATTGACGCGGGAGGCTTCATGCTTGTGCGCGTCCCCCAGGGAGAACACAGCCTGCAGTTTCGGTATGTGACGCCGGGACTCAGGGCCGGCGCCGCCCTGACCTTCATAAGCGCACTGGCTTTTGTCGTCCTTGTGT
>CADCIK010000102.1 GCA_902801415.1 uncultured Lachnospiraceae bacterium | reverse complement strand
CCTTGGCAGCTGCTTTCTTAGCAGTTGTCTTTCTGGTTCTTGTAGTCTTCTTAGCAGGAGCCTTCTCTGTCTTCTCTGTGTCCTTCTTGGCCGCAGTCTTCTTTGTTGTGGTCTTCCTTGTAGTTTTCTTGGTTGCTGCCTTTTTAGGAGCCTCTTCCTTTACTGCTGCAGCTTCTTTAACTTCTTCTACTACAGCCTTGATCTCCTCCGCTGCCTTAGCGGTTGTCTTCTTTTCAGCCATTTATACCTCTCCTTTTCAAAGATAGCTTAAATGTTACTTTCCAAATTTATTATACACGATAAACCGGTATTGGAAAGCTGTTATATCCGATAAAAGCCCGATTTAAAGGGGCTTTCAGCGCCTTGTCTGCTGTTTGAGGAGTGCCTCCCACTCCTTCACGATACGACGGTCGTCAAAGTAATCGATCCGCATCGCTTTGCGCACACGGTCCAGAGTGCGATTTGTCGTTTCCTGTGCTCTGCGTGTTCCCTCGATCAAAATATCATAGACAGTATCAATGTCTGCTTCCCACTTCGCACGCTCCGCGCGGATCGGGCTCAGCTCCTCTTCCAGCACGTTGATGAGGAATTTCTTGCATACGCCGTCTCCCAGACCGCCGCGGCGGTAGTGCGCCTTCATCTCCTCGAGATTCTTGTAATCCGGAAGGTACTCTGCAAAATGATCATCGTTGCAGAACGCATCCAGATACGTGAACACCACGTTGCCCTCTGTATGACCGGGATCTTCAATGCGAAGATGCGTAGGATCTGTGAACATCTTTCCGTTGACCTGCTTCTTCACAGTCTTGGCTGTATCTGAGAGATAGATGCAGTTGCCGAGAGATTTGCTCATCTTGGCCTTTCCGTCTACGCCGGGAAGACGGCGCTGCGTCTCGTTCTCGGGGATCATAGCCCTGGGCATAACGAGCGTCTCGCCATACGTATTATTGAACTTCTGCACGATCTCCCTGGTCTGCTCGATCATGGGAAGCTGGTCCTCTCCTACGGGAACGACTGTAGCGTCAAAAGCGGTGATGTCTGCCGCCTGGGATACGGGATAGGTGAAGAAACCTGCCGGAAGTCCCTCGTCCGCGAATCCGCGCATCTGCATTTCCGCTTTTACAGTGGGATTTCTGGACAGACGTGCCGTAGTAACCAGGTTCATATAATAAAAGGTCAGCGCGTGAAGCGCGGGAAGCGCAGACTGCACACAGATCGTTGTCTTTGCCGGGTCAAGGCCTACGGACAGGTAATCCAGAACGACATTGATGATGTTATCCCTGATCTTTCCGGGGTTGTCCGCGTTGTCTGTAAGTGCCTGGTCATCCGCGATCAGAATATTGATCTCGTCGAATTTGCCGGAGTTCTGAAGTTCGACGCGGCGCTTCAGTGATCCTACATAATGTCCGAGATGAAGTCTTCCGGTCGGACGGTCACCGGTGAGAATGATCTGTTTCTGTGCTTCTTTCATTTGAATGTGTTCCTTTCTGTCATGTATCTTCAATATTGCATGAATTACAAATATACCTGAATTTCAATGTTTTGACAATCATCACGCTGAAGCGGGAAGGTCCGGTTAACCTTCATGCAGCTTCGCTTCCTTGAGCAGGGTCTCGATCTTGACCCTGATCACGTCAAAAGCCACATCGTTGAGACCGCTATTGATAACAATGTCCGCGTTATACTTGGTGGGCTCGACGAAGATATAATGCATAGGTTTGACTGTGGTCAGGTACTGCTTGGCAATTCCTTCCACGTCTCTGCCGCGCTCCTTGACATCTCTGACAACACGGCGCAGGATGCGCTCATCCGCGTCCGCGTCCACATAGATCTTGATGTCCATCATCTTGTTGAGGCGCTCGTCATAGAGGACAAGGATTCCTTCAACGATGATCACATCCGCGGGCAGGATCTCGATAGTCTTGTCCGTTCTGTTGTGAACTGAATAATCATAGACGGGGCACTGGATCGCCTTGCCGCTTCTGAGCATATTGAGATGCTCGACCAGAAGATCCGTCTCAAAGGAGTCCGGATGATCGTAGTTGATCAGCTCGCGCTCTTCCAAAGGCATGTCGTCATGCGCTTTGTAATAGTTGTCGTAATAGATGACAGAAACTCTGTCACCGAATTCCTTCTTGAGCCTGTTTGTAAAAGTGGATTTACCGGATCCGGTCCCGCCGGCAATGCCTATGATTATGCTCATATATCGTTCCTTTCCTTCAGGCACAGTATTTCATTGAATTCTGTGCCCGCCTGCTGCCGCGGTTTTCACACTGCTGCAGGCTTTCTGCATTTAATTGCGGATTTTAATTCTGTGCCGGCTCTTCTACTTCGATTGTCTGTTCCGCCTCAGGCTGTTCTGCTTCCTGCTGTGTTGCAAAAGGCAGATCGATCTTAAAGCCAAACAGATATAATGAACTGTCACCCGACTGCATCCTGTAGAACAGACCGTAAAGCAGCATCAGAACGACAAGTCCGATCAGGACGATATTGCTTCTTCTTAACTTCTCGCGGTCATTGTCTCTCATTATTTCATTTCCTCCCTGTAACCGGCAGCATTTGTGCCGGTATCGTATGTCCCCTTACTGAATAGGGGCGTCTGCATACCCGTAATCTTTTTCGATCTGCGTGATCAGATCGACACGCGCCTGGTGACGGCCGCCGAGCTCTTCCGCCTCAAAGAAATTGTCTACGATCATCTTGGCAAGCTCTGTACCGACAACACGCTGTCCCATCGCAATGATCTGGCAATGGTTATGCTGCTTGATCATCTTGGCGCTGAAGCAGTCCGAGCATACGCCCGCACGGATGCCGGGTACCTTGTTGGCTGCAAGGGAAATTCCTACGCCGGTTCCGCAGACCAGAACTCCCTTGTCCACTTCGCCTCTGCGGATCGCTTCTGCTACTCTCCTGCCGGCGATGGGATAATCCAGTTTCTCCTCGGGACTGTATGCGCCAAAATCTACACACTCATAACCTTTTTCTTTAAGATGCTCGATCAGGCATGCCTTAAGCTCGATTGCCGCGTGATCACTTCCAAATCCGATTTTCATTCTATTTCCTCCTG
>CADCIK010000101.1 GCA_902801415.1 uncultured Lachnospiraceae bacterium | reverse complement strand
CGTCCGCAGGATCCTCTTGCCCAGGGAGATCGGCACAACGCCGGCTTTCCTCGCCAGTTCCACCTCGGCGGGATCAAATCCGCCCTCCGGGCCGATGAAAATCGAGACGGCGCTTCCCTCGCGGATGCCGTCCATCACGTCCCGCGTACTGCCGTCCGCCTCCTGCAGCTCATAGGGAAGAAGGCGCACATCGGTGTTTTGCTCCGCAAAGCGGACTGCCTCCTCCATAGTCATGGGCTCACGCACCATCGGAACCACCGCTCTGCGGCTCTGTTTGGCCGCCGACTCCGCAATGGCCTGCCATCTCTGGGTCTTCTTGGCCTTCTTGGAGGCGTCCAGCTTGACAACGCTGCGGCGCATTTCTACCGGGATGATCTCGGCAGCGCCGAGCTCCACAGCCTTCTGTATGATCAGCTCCATCTTGTCCGCCTTGGGAAGGCCCTGAAAGATGTATACTTTGACAGGCAGTTCCACGTCGGCCTCTTTGACGAACCGAAGGCGGCACACCACCTCGGAATCCGTAAATTCCTCGATCCCATAGCGGTATTCCCGGTCATCCTGGCCGGTCCTGACGCTGATCTCGTCGCCCTTTTTAAGGCGCATCACGTTCTTAATATGATTGACATCTTTCCCCGTCACATACAGAAGGTCGCCCTTCATCTGCGCGGGATCTACGAAAATATGCAGCATAGGATCTCCTGCTCTCTGGTCATCAAAGCGGCTTTCTGCCCACGACGCAGCGCCACTCGCCCTGGGCCGTTACACTGATCACTTCCAGTCCCGCGCGCTTCATTGCGTCGGCGACGCTGTCCTCGCGTCCCTCCAGAATGCCTGATGTGATGTAGTACGCGCCGGGTTTCATCGTGGGCACGACATGGGGCGTCAGCGGGATCAGCACGTCTGCCAAAATATTGGCGGCCACGATATCATATCGCTCTGTACCGACCTGTTCCTGCACCTTCTCATCGTCGATCAGGTTGCCGAGGATGACCTGGAACTTGGACGGATCGACGCCGTTTGTGCGCAGGTTGTCCTCGATGGCGGGCGGTGCGCAGGGATCCAGATCCGTTCCGACCGCGCTCTTGATGCCGAACATGAGGGCCAGAATGGCCAGAATTCCGCTGCCGGTGCCGACGTCCAGCATGACTGTGTCCGGCGTCAGGTACTTTCTGATCTGGCGGATGCAGAGCTGTGTGGTCTCATGCATGCCGGTGCCGAAAGCTGTGCCGGGATCGATATGGAAAATCAGCGCGGGCTCCTTGTCTGTGATCTCCGGCTTCTCCCAGGAGGGGATGGCCAGAATATCGTCGATCCAGAACTGGTGGAAGTACTGCTTCCAGTTGTTGATCCAGTCCAGGTCCTCGGTTTCTTCAATGGTGACGGTCCCCTCGCCGATATCGGAGTAGGTGCGCAGCATGGCCAGTTCCTCCAAAATGTCGGCTTTCACCTCATCGGGCGTCCTGGGCTCGTCGTTTACGAGCACATGTCCGTCCTCTGTCTCTTCCAAAAAGAAGCTCAGGACGGCTGATCCGTCATCGGCGCCCGCCTCGGGCAGGATATCTACGAACATCTGCTCCTTCTCGGCGGCTGTCAGCGGCACGTGATCCTCGATCTGCGCGCCGTACAGGCCGATATCCTGCATGGAGCTGATGACAATGTCTTCCGCGTCCGACTTGGTGCGGACTCTGAATGCGATCCATTTCATGGGGTGTGTCCTCCGAATTGTTGTGTGAACTGCCCGCCGCCTTCGTATTTGCGTCCAGGGCGAGATCCTCTGCTGCTACAATACTAAAAATGACATATATGCGCGCCGCAGAAAGCGGATTGTATCGCGCAAAGCAGCCGGCAGCGCTAAAAACGCCGCCGGCTAGCCATATTTTGACCCATATCAGCTCTTCCAGAATTTCTTCTTTTTGGGCTGTTCTTTCTTGGTTGTCGTGTTGTTGTCCTTGGTGACACGATCCGCTTCGTTCAAAGAGTCGCCTGTCAGGGCGTCGAACTGCCGCAGCAGCTCCTTGGCCTCCTTGCTGAGCTTGGTGGGCGTCTCCACGATCAGCGTCACATAGTGGTCGCCGCGGATGTCCTTGTTGCGGATGGTGGGCACGCCTTTGTTCTTGAGTCGGATCCTCGTGTCGCTCTGTGTGCCGGGCTTCACGTCATAGATCACCTTGCCGTCCACGGTCTCAATGACTATGCTGCCGCCCAGTGCTGCCATCGCATAAGAGATGCGCACGGTGGAGAAGATGTTGTAGTCCTGACGCATGAACTCGTGGTGGGGCTCAACGATCACCTCGACCAGAAGATCGCCTCTGGGGCCGCCGTTGACGCCGGGCTCACCCTTGTCGCGGATGCGGACGCTCTGGCCGTTATCAATGCCCGCAGGGATGGAGACCTTGATGGTCTTTCTGCTGGAAATGTAGCCGCTGCCGCCGCACTGCGTGCACTTGTCCTTGATGATCTTGCCCTTGCCGCCGCAGTCCGGGCATGTCTGCACATTGCGGACGGTGCCAAAAAATGACTGCTGCGTGAATACGACCTGACCCTTGCCGCCGCACTTGGGGCACATCTGCGGGGTCGTACCGGGCTTGGCGCCGGTTCCGTTGCAGGTCGGGCAGGGGTCCTTCAAATTGAGCGTGATCTCTTTCTCAACGCCGAACACTGCCTCGAGGAATGTGATCCTCACGCTGGTGCGCACATTGGCGCCCTTCATGGGTCCATTGGCGGGTCCTCTCCTGCCGCCTCCGAAGAAATCTCCAAAGATATCTCCGAAAATATCTCCGAAATCAGCGGAGTTGAAGTCAAATCCTCCTGCGCCGAATCCACCTGATCCGTCAAACGCCGCAAATCCGAACTGGTCGTACTGCTTGCGCTTCTCAGCGTCGCTCAGAATTGCATACGCCTCAGAGGCCTCCTTAAACTTGGCCTCAGCATCCTTATCTCCGGGATTCATATCCGGATGGTACTTCTTGGCAAGCTTCCGGTATGCCTTCTTTATGTCTTCCTCGGAAGCGTCCTTCGCTACTCCAACTGTTACTTCTCTATTTACAAGGGATTTGCCCAAGCCGCGTAGTAAGCGCGGCCTGGGCACTCCTTAAGCTATATCATTTTCCGATATATTTCAATACCGAAGTCATCCAACTCAACGGTTGAATCAGCCCGGAAGGTTTGACGGAGTCAAACCTTTCATTCTAAAAAGTGCGTCAGCACTTTTTTGAATTTTAGACTTCCCTATAGTCGCCGTCTACAACGTCGTCATTGTTTCCGGCATTGTTCTGTCCGCCCATGTCAGGACCTGCGCCCTGTGCACCCTGTGCGTTCTGCATGTTCTGGTACATCTGTGTGAACAGCTGCTGGGAATCATTCATCAGCTTCTCTTTGCCGGTCTTGAGGGCATCGATGTCAGCGTCGCTGATATCTGTCTGGTCCTTGGTTCTCTCGAGAACTGCCTTGAGGTCAGCGATCTCGGACTCAACAGTTGCCTTAACGTTTGCATCGATCTTGTCGCCGACTTCCTTCAGAGCCTTCTCGGCCTGGAATACGATGGAGTCAGCTTCGTTTCTGGCATCTACGCCTTCTTTACGTCTTCTGTCCTCAGCCTCGAACTGTGCAGCTTCCTTGATAGCCTTCTCGATATCCTCATCGGACATGTTGGAACCAGCTGTGATTGTGATGTGCTGCTCTTTGCCTGTGCCAAGATCCTTAGCGGATACATTTACGATACCGTTGGCATCGATATCGAAGGTAACCTCGATCTGCGGAACACCACGCATTGCAGGCGGGATTCCATCCAGTCTGAACTGGCCGAGGGACTTGTTGTCTCTAGCGAACTTTCTCTCACCCTGAAGGACGTTGATGTCGACAGCGGTCTGGTT
>CADCIK010000100.1 GCA_902801415.1 uncultured Lachnospiraceae bacterium | reverse complement strand
CAGATCCTGCTGTATGCTGCGGCGTTTTTCACATTCTCTGTGCCTTCCAATGATGCAGTTCGGGCTTCCGCGGTTTCCGGACCGCCGAACGCAGCTCCCCGTTTTCCCGCAGACTTCGCGCCGGCTCCGCCCCGCAGGGAGGCAGTCCCCGCAGCGATCAGAACTGCCGCGGCCAGTATTCCGGCTGTGAGGAGTTCCTTTCTGCCCGGTATTTTCTTTTCATGATCGATCATGCTGTAATGTCCTTTCGGTGTCCCGCCATCCCCCCGTGCGGAACACTTCCCCCGCTTTTCTTATTATTCAAAGACTCCCGCGCACTCCTGCAGTCTCTCGATGATGTTGATCCGCTGCGGGCAGGCGCCTTCGCACTGGCCGCACTGGATGCACTCGGAAGCCTTTCCCTTGTCGGACGTCGCCCGGTCGTATTCCGCCTGTCCTCTCTCCATCATGCCGAAGATCATCTGCTTGTTGCGCGCTGAGAAAATAGCCGGGATCGGAATGTTCATGGGACATCCCGGCGCGCAGTAGCTGCATCCCGTACAGGGAATGGAAGGGATCGCCGCCAGTGCCTCCTGGGCTCTGGCGATCACTTTCTGCTCCTCTTCGCTGAGGGGCTTGAACGCAGACGGCTTCATATAGGACAGATTGTCTTCCATCTGCGCGATATTGGACATACCGCTGAGGACTGTCAGAATACCCGGCAGCGAAGCCACATAGCGGATCGCCCAGGAAGGCAGAGATGCCTTGGGATCAGCCTCTTTGAGGATGGACTGGACAGACAGCGGCGGATTCGCCAGCGTTCCGCCCTTAACGGGCTCCATGACGACGATCGGAACACCGTGCTTTCTCGCCACTTCATAGTTAGCTCTGGACGTGACAGCCGGATTCTCCCAATCCGCATAGTTGATCTGCAGCTGGATAAAGTCCACATCGGGATGCTTTGTCAGGATCTCATCCAGAAGTTCCGGCGTAGCGTGGAAGGAGAAGCCGTAATGCCTGATCAGCCCTTCCTCCTTGAGACCCTTCACATAGTCCCAGATCCCATACTCGTCATATTTCTTATAGTTGTTGGTCTGCAGCGCATGCAGAAGATAGAAGTCAAAATATCCCGCGCCGGTCCTCTCGAGACTGATCCGGAACTGTCTCTTGCACTCCTCTTCATTGGCCGCCATAAGAAACGCGTTGATCTTGGTCGCCAGCGTATAGCTGTCTCTGGGATAGCGGTCCACCAGCGCTTCTTTGGCCGCTTTTTCAGACGCGCCGTCCTTGCCGTATACGAAGGCTGTGTCAAAATACGTCAGGCCCGCTTCCATGAACAGGTCGACCATTTTTTTGGTCTGCTCGATGTCGATCACGTCCGGATTGCCGGGCATGGAAGGAAGCCGCATAAGTCCAAATCCCAGCTTGGGGGTGTCTAATAAGTTCATTATGTCCTCCATTTCATTTGTATACTATTCAAATTCCATTGGTTTCCCATTCAAAGCGGCGCTCACGAGCCCGCCGTTTCCATCGTAGACAAGTTTGAGGGAGAAAAAGGGGACCTCCGCATTCAGAAGGCGGAAGAATATTTTGTCCCCCTCCCAGATGTTGAGGCTTTCAACCTCGTCCCTGGGAACCCATTCCAGAACGCCTTCATCGCATTCCACGGGCGTTCCCGCAAAGCCGTCTGCCGTAAACAGATGCATGTACTCTGTCACGCCGTCTCCGGACACAAATGTAACGATGCCCCTGAACCGGTATGAAGTCAGGCTGTATCCGGTCTCCTCGCGGACCTCCCGAAGAAGGCATTCCTCCGGGCTCTCGTCCTGCTCAAAGTGGCCGCCGACACCGATCCATTTGTCCTTGTTCACGTCGTTTTTCTTGACCACACGGTGCAGCATCAGATACTTCCCGTCCTGCTCCAGATAACAGAGCGTGCTCAGTTGTGCTTCCAATTGTTACCTCCATGTTTAAATGCCGGCCGGCATTTTCATTGTGTTCTTCGGACCGTCTTTTCGTTCTGCCGGCCCGCCTGCGCTGTATTTAATATCCTCTGACGCCGAACCCCCGCTCGCCGGGCTTTACAGGCATCTCCTCTATGTCCATCTTGTCGATCCGGATCCAGTGGCCGCTCTGCATGTGGGTCAAAAGTCTGCCGATCCCCATCGCGGTTCCCTGCACTTCCATTTCTACGGAGCCGTCCGGCAGGTTTTCCACCCACCCGGTCAGGTCAAAGCTTCTGGCGGCGTACATAGCCTGATAGCGGAATCCTACGCCCTGGACTCTTCCGTGGAAGATGATGTGTTCTCTGATCAGGTCCCTGACCGGGTCAAAATCCGCCATCTGCGCTCCTTTCTGCCTGTACAAGACCTGCATAAAATCCTCATCTGCCGTGACTTCTTCCGGAGTCTGCTCCGCGCCGCTGTTTGCGCTGTCCTGTGTAAAATGCCTCTCCAGTCCGCTGAGCGGGTCGAAGTTTCCGTTTTCATCCGTGCAGATCTCCTTGATCAGGGACCAGTTTCTGCGTATGATCCACAGGACCAGGGCAATTCCCATCAGGCACAGCAGTATTGTCCCGATCAGTTCGCGGATTTCCCCCGCGCTCATCTGCCCGCTCATTCTTCCGGATCCGCGAGCTTTGTCTTGTTCGCGTACATAAGAAGCATGTTGGAGATGCTCCCGTATTCAATGTACTCCAGATCGCGGATCCTGATCCTGACCTGAGGAAGGCTGCCGGCCGACTCCGGGTCGACGCAGTCGAGCAGAACCCGCCCTTTCTCGATCTCCCTGACATATCCGCATAAGAGTTCCTCATCTCCGCTCCTGCCCACTGTGACAAGTGCGCCTTCTCTCTCCGCGATCCTGAGGACCTGCGTAAGGATCGGGCCCTCGGGATTCAGGGGAAGCTGCGGCAGAACATACCATCCGCTGTAGGGATGTTCCTTGCCGTAGCGCATGTACTTGCGGATCTTGGCCAGGTACGGCGTATCTGTCACCATTTCCACGATCGACTTCCTGGGCAGCGCGTAATAGGCGCTGATCTTGCCTTCCTCATCAACACCCTTGAAGACGATATCGTCGTCGTTCTGTACCACGATCTGTCCGACCGTGAAGGCGCCTGAATCGTCCGTATAAATTTCATATAACTGCTCTGTCATGGATCAATCTCCTGTTCGATCAACTTCACGCATTTTAACGCATCGTATCCTGTCATGGTTTAATACTATCATTCTTTTGCGCAACATGCAAAAACCGCCGTGCGCCATAGCGCACAGCGGCTCATAAGATTCTGCATCTATTCACTTTCTCTTCTCATTGCGCAGATTGTCCCGGAGCATATCCATATATCCGTTCACGACGCTCACGGGCGAAATGATCCGGATCTTTCCTCCGTGCATGAAAACCCACGCATAGAAGGAAGGCGATTCATAGATCACTTTTTTGACATAGAAGCTGTCATGCGTGCTCTTCCAGGTGTCGGCGTCAGTGCCAAACCGGTCAATGACCGCGCCCATCATATCATTGCTGCATTCAAGGACAACTTCTGTCTCGTTTCCGGTCTCCATCCCAAACAGGCCGTCGATCAGCTTACTGAGATCGATCTCTTTCGCATCGGGGTCTGCTTTTTCATTGACCATGCGGGTTCTGAGCATACGGTCCACACGTACTGCATCGACTCTGTGCTCTTTGCTGTTGTATCCCAACAGATAATACCGGTCATCGTCACTCATCATTGCGATCGGTGTAAGAGTAACTGTATTCCCGCTATTGCTGAGGACTTTTTCTTTCAGCGCATTATATTCCAGATACTGATACTCGATCTTCCTGTTCTCGTTGATCGCTTCCGTGATCCGGTCGATGGTGTAATACAGCTGCTCACTCCCCGCTCCATGATTGGGGCGGCCGGTAGTGCTCGCCCGGACTTTCAAAGCCTGAGGCCCGCTGAGAAGCCTCAGCAGCTTTTCAACCATTTTCTGTTTCTTCTCTTCTGTCAGCGATACACTTGCTTCAACACTGTCTACAAGGAACGTGATCTCAGGGATCTCAAAATCCCGCTCACCAATAAAATACGAGTTATAATAACTCTTTGTTGTGATAATATCGACGCCTTCCTTGACAAGAATTTCTATATCGTCTTTAACGGTCTTGCGACTCGCATTAGCGTCTTCCTGTTTCAGGAACTGCACCAGGTCATTGGTGGTTACTTGGTGTTCTTCGTCAGTGTTTTCCATCAAATACCGATAGAGATGAAGAAGTCTCTGCTTATTTCGGATTACACTCATTCATTCCCCTCGTTTCATTGAATCGTTAATAGCAGCGGACTATGCTTATTCAGGCATTTTCAAAACGTGACCTTAGTACATCTGCTAATAATACTATGACTTATCGTGATTATATCAATAATGCTGATACGTTTCATTGAAAACTCTGAATGAGGCTGTATCTTTGGTCCTTTTTTGGAACAACCGCCATCGTTTCAGCACTGTTTCACCTGTATTTTTCTGCCCATCCCATAGTTGACATTTGAAATGCGGAAATTTTCAGCCTCTATTTTTGCCAATTAATTAACATTTGTTTTAAATCATTTCAAATTGTGATACATTTGTTTTAACACCAAAATCCGAATAAACGAAATACAAACAGTATATATTCGTTTTTTTAACGCGTTTATTTGTGATCT
>CADCIK010000099.1 GCA_902801415.1 uncultured Lachnospiraceae bacterium | reverse complement strand
GTAGGCGCGGCAAATGTCCTCCAGAGTCATGGAGGAGCGGCAGCACTCGTGGTCCTGCGGGCGGAAGCAATATTTTCGCTCGAGAATGAAGGAGATGACGTTGTCCTTGGAGGCGAAGAGAGAGTAGAAGGTCTGGCGGGAGACGCCGGCGCGCTTGCAGATTTCGCTCACGCTGATGCGGGAATAAGGCTTATCCTTCATTAATTCTATGAGCGCTTCGGCGATCGCGGCCTGAGAGGCGATGGCAGTCTTGTTGCATCCTTCGTACATGGTGTTTCCTCTGTCAAATACGTAATTCTAAAAAGAATATGAACAACCTTGACAACTGTCAAGGCCGATGCTACTATCTATCATATCAAAACATTGACAAGTGTCAAGGAACGGCTTCCCGGTGAAGCCAAATTTTTTACAACGCTTTTAGCACTCGATGACGGAGAGTGCTGACAATTATGGAGGGCGAAGAAGAGAATGGTAGTAATTCCTATATATAATTTACTGATCGTGCCCGACGCCAATATATACCTCAAGGAGGACCAGTACAGGCATCTGGCGCGCAGATACGCGGAGGTCAACGACCGGGTCGTGCTCCTTTCGTGCAAAAAAGAAGAGCACCGGAAGGACATGACAGAAGAGAGCTTTTATCCGATCGGTGTGACCGGTTTTGTCAATGAAGTGAATCCGGAAGGATATGTGGTGATCCGTACGGTGGGACGTGTCGACCTGGATATGATCGGCATCAACCCCGACCATACGATCGAGCTGACTGTTTCCAGAAGACCCGATAATGAGGACCTGGATGAAAATGTTGCCAAACGCCACTTTGAGAAGCTCAAGGAGAACCTCAAAGAGAACTGGCAGGGCTTTGAGTGGGGCGAGCAGGCCATGAGCTATCTCGAGCAGTTCCACTCCATCAGCGAGATCGCGGTGGCTATGTCTATCTGGTTCAAGATGAGCGCGGAGGAGAAGTTCGGTATTTTGGCAGAGGACAGCCGCAAGAAGAGGCTGGAGCTGCTGGAAAAAGCCGTCTACGAGTTCATGGAGGTCTCCAAGGTGACTACGCAGGCCGCCAGCGCGCAGCAGGAGGATTACCAGAAGATCTACAAGGAATCCGCCATCAAAAAACAGATGGAGCTTCTGCAGCGCGAACTCGACGAGATGCACCCCGAGAAGGTGTCGGACATCCGCAAGTTTGAGCTCAAGATCGAAGAGGCGGGCATGAACGAGACCGCGAAGGGAGAGGCGCTCAAGGTGCTCAACCGTCTCAAACAGGAGAGCAACGGCGGAACGGAAGCGGGAATGCTTTACGACTATCTGGATTTTGTCACAGGTCTGTCCTGGAAGAAGGAACAGATGCAGAACATTGACCTGTCCGAGGCGGAAGCTGTCCTTGAGGAGGATCACTTCGGACTCGGCAAGGTCAAACAGCGTATTATCCAGCAGATCGCAGTCATGAATCTCAAAAAGGAGCAGGCGGGTTCGATCCTGCTGTTTGTCGGCGCACCGGGTACCGGCAAGACCAGCATCGGACAGAGCATCGCAAAAGCGCTTCACAGAAAATATGTGCGCGTAAGTCTCGGCGGCGTGCGGGATGAAGCGGATATCCGCGGACACCGCAGGACCTACATCGGCGCTATGCCGGGCAGGATCATGGACGGCATCAAGAAGAGCGGCGTCTCCAATCCGGTCATGGTCCTGGATGAAGTCGACAAGCTGTCCGTCTCCTACAACGGAGATCCGGCCAGCGCATTGCTGGAGGTGCTCGATCCCGAGCAGAACGGCACTTTCACAGACCACTATATGAATGTTCCCTACGATCTGTCCGACGTGCTGTTCATCTGCACGGCCAACTCTCTGGACACGATCCCGGAACCCCTCCTGAACCGTATGGAAGTCATCCGGTTCACGGGGTATACGGCGTCCGATAAGTTCCAGATCGCCAGGCGGCACCTGCTTCCCAAGTCCATGAAAGCTATGGGGATCACAGAGGAGCAGATCGTGATCCCGGATGAGATCATCCGCAAGATCATCGACAACTACACTATGGAATCCGGCGTGCGCGGCCTGCGCAAACGGCTGGATACGCTGTGCAGATCCGCGGCGGTGAAGGTGTCCAAGAAGATCGGAGAGGCGGCAGTGGCGGCAGCGAAGGCTGAGGCAGCCAAGGCGAAAGCGGCAGATAGTGTTGAGGAATCCGCTGATCAGGCAGATGGACAGACTGATGTTTCGACATCGGCGGCAGCCGTGCCTGTCAACGGTGATCCGATCGTCGTCAAAGAAGAGAACCTGCGCGAGATGCTGGACGCGAAACCGATCAGGCACGATCGTGTTCTGGCAGAGAAGAAGCCCGGCATCGTGACAGGCCTTGCATGGACAGCAGCGGGCGGCGAGATCCTGTTCATCGAGACGCTGTTCACCAAGGGCAGCGGCAAATTCTCGGTGACCGGACAGCTCGGCGACGTCATGAAGGAATCCGTGCAGATCGCGGTGAGCCTGGTGAAATCCATGTTCCCGGACAAGGTCTCTCTGTTCGAGGAGAACGACCTGCACATCCACGTGCCGGAAGGTGCGGTTCCCAAGGACGGACCTTCCGCAGGCATCACGATGACAACAGCGCTCGCGTCTCTGGTCTCAGGCAACGCTGTGGCACCTACGATCGCGATGACCGGTGAAGTCTCGCTGCGCGGCGTAGTGACCCCGATCGGCGGACTGCCGGAGAAACTGATGGCGGCTTCTAGAGCAGGCATTCAGACAGTCTTCATCCCCGCGGAAAACGAGGACGACCTGGACGAAGTGCCGCAGGAAGTGAAAGATAAGCTGACCATTATCCCGGTCGCGGATGTGACGGAAGTCTTGAAGAAGACGGGGATTTTGGAAGGGTAAAGCGAATATCAGACGGCAGGATAAAGGAACCGTCATATAGAACTTGACAGTATCTGAAAGCGGCATGAAGGGACTATCGCATCGAGAAGAGATTCTTGGTGCGGTAGTCCTTTTTTGGACCACAGGTCGTAACTTGTAATCTGTTCTCAATGTATATTTACAAAACGCGTACTATAATGGGAGCTGATAAGCGCGAAAAGAACTGCTTGCTATCCTTTCCGGGCTTTTAAGTCATTTTTCTATTACAAACCGGAGGTACACCATGAAAAAGAGACTTCTGACACTATTGCTCTGCGCGGCAATGACTACTTCCCTTATGCCGGCGTATGCATTCGCAGGAGAGGCGAATGCAGCTGCGCTGCAGGAAGAAACGGAGACTGAAACAGCTTCAGATGAAGATGCAGC
>CADCIK010000098.1 GCA_902801415.1 uncultured Lachnospiraceae bacterium | reverse complement strand
TTTGCAGACCTACAATTAATCTAACACGGGAGTTTGCTTTAATCTAAAGATCTTCCCTCCACCTGCATAGCAGGTGGTTTATTTTTACTGTGACACAATAAAACAGCAGCAGGAGATTCTCCTGCTGCTGCTGTCTTTATGTCCTGAAACTGTTTGCATTTATACTGCGGTCACTGTCCGAGCGCTTTATTGATGGAATCCTGAATCAGTGCAAACGATACGATTCCAAGTCCAAAGACGCCCAGCACAAGGTACAGGATCGAACTGTAGGAGTCCTGCTGCCTGATATAATCACATTTCTGTCCCATCTTATAGAACCAGTAGAGATTGTAGATCCCGAATGTGATGATGCTGAGAATGACTACCATCCCGCCGCTGAGCGCCGCGGGATCCTCTGCCATATCGTTCACCTCGTCATTGAGCTTGTACTGCCAGTAAAGCATATAAATACCGCAGGTCACGATCGAAAGGATGATGCTCAGCGCTATGCTTCTGGGGGCAACGTTCGTGTAAATGATCCGTTCTCCTCTGTCATCCTTCGCAGCTTCTTCCGCTCTCCGCTCTGTTCGCGCGCGTTCGAAGTGCTCTCTCTTCATAGACGCGTTTGCAGCCGCATTGCTGTCTGCCTGTTCAAGCGCTGCCCCGCAATGAATACAGAACCTGTTCTGATCGTCATTTTGCGACCCGCAGTATTTGCAGATTTTCATACTTATTCCTCCTTAAATGCCTCCGCGAAGGTCCGTATGATCTCCACCGTTCCCTGGATTCCGAGCTTGCTCGAATTGATGATCAGATCATAGGCCCTTGAATCGCCCCATTTTGTATCGCTGTAGAAGTTGTGGTAGGTGCGGCGGATCTTATCGGTCTGCCTGCGCTCTTCATCCGCTTCCTCGATGGAGATCTGCTGAATCCCTGCCAGTCTGCGGTTCTTATCTTCTACGTCTCCAACTATAAAGACGCGAACAACATTAGGGTTCTTACAAAGGACTGCATCCGCGCAGCGTCCGACGATCACGCAGCTCTCTCCGCTGTCCGCGATCTTTCTGATATATTCAAACGTCATCCGCGCGACATTGCTCTCAGGGGATTCCTCAAATGCGCCGATGCGGCCCGAGAAAGGAAATCCCGCAGGCTTTTCATCCAGCTTCTTGACATAATTCTTATTCATTCCGCTGATCTCTGCTGTTCCTTCAACAAGCTTTTTCTTGTCGTAGCAGGCAATGCCCATTGCGTCCGCAAGCTTCTTGGCGATCGCGTGTCCGCCGCTTCCCGATTCTCTTCCAACAGTAATGATGATCTGGTTCTTCATAATTGGGTCCCCCGTTTCTGATGCTGTATGGAACCGGAATACAGGATCTATTCCGGAAGTGTCTTGTTATCTATAACTATTATACCAGAATCGGGTATAAATATGCATACATAGTTGCGGCAGTCATCAATTGTTCACCGCAGCCATTTCGAAGTGCCTTTTCCTCTGAAGCGGAAAACACGGGCGTATCCTTTTACTTTTCCTTCGCCGCTGTTTCCAGGACCGGCTTGATCCCATAGACAGCCAGCATGCTGATATATTTGGAAAGCACTTCAATATCCATCTTTCCGTCACTCATAAACCACCTCTGATAAACAGAGACCAGTCCTGCTACGATGTAATCGAGAATATAGTCGACCAGCTCATCGTCAGCTGTGATCTGTGAGTCATAGATCATGCGGATCCTCTGTTTGAGGGAAGAGATGATCTTCTGCAGAAAGGAGATCTGGTTCCGGTTGGTCAGCATATTTCCGTAAAAGTCCAGGTCGGAGGTAATGATCTTGGCCAGCGTATTAAATGTGCTCTGCGGATCCATCAGAAGCGTCTCAAAGTCGATCCCCCGGAGCGTCTCCTCGAATCTTGCGACGATCTCATCCTCCATCTCCTCAGCGACCATGTAAACGCTGCCGTAATAATTATAAAAGGTTTTGCGGTTGATCTCCGCCGCTTCCGCAAGTTCTGTCACCGTGATCTCCTCAATGGGTTTGACCGCGAGAAGCCGAGTCATTGCTTCGTGGATCGACCGCCTTGTTTTCATCACTCTCTTATCCATTTGCTGCCCCCTCCCTGTCCGGTCATTGCCTGTCTTTACCCGGATGCGCCGGATCAAATTTAATACCCAATATCTTAATAATCTGTGTATTATGATACAAGTTTTACTTTTATGTTGATTCTTATACATTCCGCCTGATTATATGGTTGCCCATATTCAAGCGGCACTTGTATAATAATACACAATTGTTTCCTAATTCAATCCAATAAGGGAACATAGTTTAAATATCATTGCACAAAATGGAGAAATCACATGAGAGATTACGTAATATGCATCGATGCTTCTGTGGACATCGAACAGCGCTGGATCGATGAGAACAATGTTGTCATCATCCCTATGAAATACACTCTGGGCGAACAGGAATATCTGATGGAAAACCGGCTCACAGACCTGAAGCTCAAGGAGTTTTATGACGCCATGCGCGCGGGCCAGATCACGCACACAAGTCAGATCACACCGTATTATTACCAGCAGATTTTTGGCAAAGAGGCACAGAAGGGTTATGACATCCTCTATATCTCCCTCTCCAGCGGGCTGAGCAATACATATTCCTCCGCGCTTACCGCGGCCGGCGAGATCGAGGACGAGTATGAGGGCACAAAGATTGAAGTCGTCGATTCTCTCGCGGGAACCGGCGGTATGGGACTTCTTCTGATGATGGCTGTCCGCGCAAAGCAGAATGGCGTGTCCCTGTCCGAGAATGCTGCCGCTCTCAGAGCGAATGCCGGCAAGGTCTGTCACTGGTTCATGGTCGATGACCTCAAGTACCTCAGAAGAGGCGGAAGGATCTCCGCCGCGACTGCAGTGGCCGGTACAGTCCTCAATATCAAGCCGATCCTCAAGATCCAGGACGACGGAACCCTGATCAGCATCGCCAAGAAGCGCGGTCTGGCCAAGGCTGCTTCTTTCCTGACAGAGTGCTACGGCGGCGCGCTGGACGCTTCCATTTCCAACGATGTCGTGATCGCGCATGCTGACTGCGAGAAAGAGGCGGAAGCTGCCCGCGACCGTATTCTTTCGATCAATCCCGATGCTCAAGTCATGATCTGCGGCCTTGGCCCTGTGATCGGCGCGCACACCGGTCCCGGCATGATGGCCGTGATCCACTGGGGAAACCGGAACTTTGTATGATCGTCTCCTGATAAGACTTCGAGTGGCTGACAGAGCATAATCGAGTAGGAGGGGGTGATTAGCCCCCGTCCTCTCACACCACCGTGCGTACCGTTCGGTACACGGCGGTTTCAATAGTTGACGTGCACTGACTGGT
>CADCIK010000097.1 GCA_902801415.1 uncultured Lachnospiraceae bacterium | reverse complement strand
ATCCTGAAGACTTTGGATGAGACCAGTGAGCAGATCCTGCTTGCCATGGAGGCGCTGGCAGCGGACACAGCAAAGGCAGAAGATATTGAGGATATCCTGGAACAGGCTAAGTTCTACCATGAGACGGTTCTGGCGGAGATGGAAGCCCTGCGCAGCTGGACAGACAAGGCAGAAGCCATCATCCCGGATGAGTATCTGCCGTATCCGACCTATGAGAAGATGCTGTTCTCACTGAGGTGAGAGCGACCTCTGGGGTAGTTTGTCCCCATCTGGGGTGTTTTATAAGGGATTGCCGTTTCCGTGCCGCTAAAGGGTATCTAAAGGGCACAGAAACGGCAGCTCAGGAAGAAATAAAAGAATCTGCCGTTTCCGTGCCGTTAAAGGGTGTCTAAAGGGCACAGAAACGGCAGCTCAGGAAGAAATAAAAGAATCTGCCGTTTCCATGCCGTTAAAGGGTGTCCGAAGGGCACAGAAACGGCAGCTCAGGAAGAAATAAAAGAATCTGCCGTTTCCGTGCCGTTAAAGGGTGTCCGAAGGGCACAGAAACGGCAATCCAGGAAGAAATAAAAGAATCTGCCGTTTCCGTGCCGTTAAAGGGTATCTAAAGGGCACAGAAACGGCAGAAGAGGATAATAACATGTGGTACCAACAGGAGCATGATGCCTGCGGCATCGGAAGCATTGTAAATATAGACGGAAGAAAAGACCACAAGGTTCTGGACGACGCCCTGCACATTGTGGAGAAGCTGGAGCACAGGGCCGGCAAGGACGCCACCGGTGAGGTGGGAGACGGCGTCGGCATACTGACCCAGATTTCTCACAAATTCTTCATTAAAGCCGCAGGGAAAGCCGGGATCGCAAGCCTGGCACAGGCAAAAGAAGGCGACTACGGCGTCGGCATGTTCTTCCTGCCGCAGGATACCCTGCGGAGGACTCTTGCAAAGCGGATGTTTGAAGTCATCACGCAGAAAGAGGGCATGGAAGCCCTGGGCTGGCGCGAAGTGCCCGTCCATGAGGAGATCCTTGGAAAAGTGGCCGTCGACTGCATGCCCTGCATCTGCCAGTGCTTCATTAAGAGGCCGGAAGGCGTGGAGAAGGGCATTGACTTCGACCGCAGGCTCTACGTCGTGAGAAGAGAGTTTGAGCAGTCATCGGAAGACACCTACATCTGTTCGCTCTCTTCAAGGACGATCGTCTACAAAGGCATGTTCCTGGTTGGCCAGCTGAGAAGATTTTATGAAGACCTGCAGGACAAGGATTATGAGGCGGCGATCGCGATCGTGCACTCACGGTTTTCCACGAACACTACGCCGTCCTGGCATCGCGCGCATCCTTACAGAATGATCGCTCACAACGGTGAGATCAATACCATACGAGGCAACATTGACAGGATGCTGGCCAGAGAAGAGACGATGACAAGCCCTGTTATGCAGAATGATATCGACAAGATCTTCCCCGTCGTGGATCGCAGCGGATCCGATTCCGCCATGCTCGACAATACGCTGGAGTTTCTGTATATGAACGGAATGCCCTTGGCGCTGGCCATGATGGTGATCATCCCCGAGCCCTGGAAGCACAACACGTTCATGAGCGAGGACAAGAAGGACTTCTACCATTACTACGCGACGATGATGGAGCCCTGGGATGGTCCCGCAGCCATTCTCTTCTCCGACGGAGAAATGCTTGGCGCTACGCTGGACAGGAACGGCCTTCGTCCGTCCCGCTATTACATCACTGACGACAACCGGCTGATCCTGGCTTCGGAGGTCGGCGTACTGGACATCGCGCCGGAGCACATCGTAAAGAAGGCCCGCCTGGAACCCGGGCGCATCCTTTTGGTGGATACAAGAGAGAAGAGGATCATCTCTGACGAGGAGTGCAAGTCCTATTACGCGGGCAGAAGTCCTTACGGCGAATGGCTGGACAGAAATCTTCTGCATTTGAATACTCTTGCGATTCCCAACAGGAAGATCCCCGTGCACACGCAGGATGTCAGGGACCGCCTTTACAAGGTGTTCGGCTACACATACGAGGATGTCAAAGACCAGATCCTGCCCATGGCGGAAAACGGCGTGGAACCCACGCTCTCCATGGGGCACGACGCTCCGCTGGCTGTCTTGTCCAAGGCGCATCAGCTGCTGTTCAACTATTTCAAGCAGCTCTTTGCCCAGGTGACAAATCCGCCGATCGACTCTCTCAGGGAGAAGATCGTGACGGACACGACGGTCTACATCGGCTCGGACGGTGACCTTCTCAAGGAGAAGAGCGGCAACTGCACAGTCCTGGAAGTGGACAATCCCATCCTGACAGGTGTGGATCTCCTCAAGATCCGCAGCCTTGACCAGCCTGGATTCAAAGCGCAGACAATCTCCCTACTGTTTTACAAGAATACTTCGCTCGAGAAGGCGCTGGACCAGCTCAACATCGCGGTGGACCGCGCGGCGTCGTCCGGCTGCAACATTCTGATCCTCTCTGACAGAGGCGTGGATGAAAACCACGTGCCCATCCCCTCGCTGCTGGCGGTCTCAAGCGTCGAGCAGCACCTGGTGCAGACCAAGAAGCGCACGGCTGTCTCCCTGATCCTGGAGAGCGGCGAGCCCAGAGACGTACACCAGATCGCGACCCTGCTTGGCTTCGGCGCGCGGGCCGTCAATCCCTATCTGGCGCACGAATGCATCGGAGAACTGATCGAACTGGGCATCCTTGACAAGGACTATCACACGGCCGTGGAGGACTACAACCATGCGCTTTTATTCGGCGTTGTCAAAATAGCGGCCAAGATGGGCATTTCCACTCTCCAGTCTTACCAGTCCGCCCGCATTTTCGAGGCGATTGGTCTGGGTAAAGATGTCATCGATCGGTATTTTGCCGGAACAGTGAGCCGTGTAGGCGGAATCGGAATCAAGGAGATTGAGGAAGGCGTGGCTTTCCGGCACGATCACGCCTTTGACCCGCTGGGACTTGGCGTAGACGAGACACTGGATTCGGTCGGTTTCCATTACCTTCGAAGCGGCAGGGACAAAGAGGACCATATGTACAGCCCTGAGACGATCATCACACTGCAAAGAGCAGTGAGGGAGGACTCCTACGAGAGATTCAGGGCCTACACGGACCTCGTGGATGACGCGGGAAGGCCGCACACACTTCGCGGACTTCTGGAATTCGTTCCCGCCGGCAGCGCAGTTCCGATTGAGGAAGTGGAGCCCGCAGAGGAGATCGTCAAGCACTTCAAGACCGGTGCCATGAGCTACGGTTCCCTCTCCGCCGAGGCGCACTCCATAGGCGCCCGCTCCAACACCGGTGAGGGAGGAGAACTCAGGGCGCGCTTCGGAACGGAGAAGAACAGCAAGATCAAGCAGGTGGCCTCGGGCAGGTTCGGCGTCACCAGCGAGTATCTGTGCAGCGCGGAAGAGATCCAGATCAAGATGGCCCAAGGCGCTAAGCCTGGCGAAGGCGGACATCTTCCGGGCAAAAAAGTGTATCCGTGGGTGGCAGAGACAAGATTCTCTACTCCCGGCGTTGCGCTGATCTCGCCGCCGCCCCATCACGATATTTATTCGATCGAAGATCTGGCACAGCTTATCTATGACCTCAAGAACGCCAACAGAGACGCCAGCCTGATCTCGGGTTATGACGGAGGAACCGGCGCGGCGCCGGGAAGCTCCATACATAACGCAGGTCTTCCCTGGGAGCTTGGTCTCACAGAGGCGCACAGATGCCTCACGGAAAACGGTCTTCGGGACAGAGTCATTCTGGAGACAGACGGCAAGCTGATGAGCGGCAGAGATGTAGCAATCGCGGCGCTGCTCGGCGCGGAAGAATTTGGTTTTGCGACAGCACCGCTGGTATGTCTCGGATGCATGATGATGAGAGTCTGTTCCAAGGATACCTGCCCGGTGGGCATCGCAACACAGAACAAAACGCTGCGGAGCTGCTTCAAGGGCAAACCGGAATATGTCAGCCGATTCATGCTCTTTATCGCAGAGCAGGTCCGTGAGATCATGTCGCAGCTCGGATTCCGCAGCATGGCGGAGATGACGGGAAGAAGCGACTGCCTGCGGGTGAGAAAAGAACTGATCACCGACAGAGCCTTTAAGGTAGACATGCGCCAGATCCTGGGGGATCATCCCATGCCGGTTCTTTCGGAGAAGACGCCGGATATGGCCGTGCTCCTTCCGGCTTTCGAAGAGGGGCTGTCCAGGCTTTCAGGCGCGAAATCGCCCGCGGAACTCGCGGCGTCCGGCACGTTTGAGACTGCTCTGCAAGTCTCTTCCACAGATAGGGCGCTTGGGACGATCTTCGGCTCGGAGATCACAAAGCGCTTCGGAAACAGACTCGCGGACGACACATTTGTGATCCGTGCGAAGGGCGGAGGCGGACAATCTTTTGGCGCATTTGTGCCCAAGGGCGTCACGATCAGGCTTTCGGGCGACGCCAACGACGGATTCGGCAAAGGATTATCGGGCGGCAAACTTGTGCTGGTACCGGATCCGGCCAGCCGGTTTGACGCGAGCCAGAATATCATCGTCGGCAACGTCGCTCTCTACGGCGCGACAGGCGGAAAAGCATTTATTAACGGCATTGCGGGAGAGCGGTTCTGCGTCCGCAATTCCGGCGCGGTGGCGGTCGCGGAAGGATGCGGCGACCACGGACTGGAGTACATGACAGGCGGCCGCGCGGTGATCCTGGGGAGAACGGGCAAGAACTTCGCGGCAGGTATGAGCGGCGGAATTGCCTATGTGCTGGATCAGGACCACAGCCTGTACAGAAGAATCAATAAAGATATGGTGGTTCTGCAGGAACTGACTGAGAAATATGATATCGCGGAGCTCAGCGATATTCTGACCGAATATGTCGCGGAAACGGGATCGTACATTCCTTTGTTCAAGAAGGTCGTACCGCTCGATTATCAGCGGATGCTCACGGCAATCGGCAGATACGAGGAGCAGGGAATCCCCCACGACAAGGCCGTATTGGAGGCGTTTCGAGAGGTGACCAATTCATGAATTCATCACGGATGAATTCATGAATGGAAGCAGCGCCTGCGGCGCAGCTTCCGGGAGATCGAATGATTATAGTTATACGAGGTGCGTTATGGGAAAACCGACAGGATTTCTGGAGTATCAGAGGCAGAACAATATTGACAGACAGCCTATGGAGAGACTGTCGGATTATCTGGAGTTTCATCTGCCGCTCGGCGAGAAGGAGAGAAAGGAACAGGGAGCGCGCTGCATGAACTGCGGCGTGCCCATGTGCCAGAGCGCGATGAAGCTGTCGGGCATGGTAACGGGCTGTCCCCTGCACAACATGATCCCGGAGTGGAACGACCAGGTGTATCTGGATCACCCCAGGCACGCTCTGTCCAGACTCCTTAAGACCAGCAATTTCCCGGAGTTCACCGGGCGCGTGTGTCCGGCGCTCTGTGAGAAGGCCTGCATCTGCGGGATGAACGGTGATCCGGTCACGATCCACGACAATGAGCTCTATATCATCGAGACGGCTTTCCGAAATGGCTGGATGACGCCGAGGATCCCTCTGCACAGAAGCGGCAGGAAAGTGGCTGTCATCGGCAGCGGTCCTTCCGGACTTGCGGCAGCGGACCAGCTCAATCACAGAGGTCATCAGGTGACGGTCTTTGAGCGTGAGGACCGGATCGGCGGCCTTCTCATGTACGGAATTCCCAACATGAAGCTGGACAAGACCGTTATAGAGAGGCGGCGGAAACTCATGGAAGAGGAAGGCGTGACCTTCCGGACCGGCGTCAACGTGGATGGCAGCGTTGCAGGTGAAATTCTTGAAGGTTTTGACGCTGTGATCCTTGCCTGCGGTGCCAAAAGACCAAGATCCCTTTCAGTAACCATCACGGAAACAGCGGGTGACAAGGTACCCCAGGGCGACAAGGTACCCCAGAGGTCAACCGACGACGGCGACAAGACACCCCAGAGGTCAGCCGAACAGAGATCAGCCGACCAGGTACCCGGCGTGTATTTTGCCGTGGATTATCTCACACAGAGCACCAAAAGAGTTCTGAGCGGCAGCAAAAACCGGCGCGGTGACGCAAAGGGAAAACATGTGGTGATCGTAGGCGGCGGAGATACCGGCAATGACTGTATCGGAACGGTACTCCGGCAAGGCTGCGCCAGCGTGACAGCGCTGGAAATGATGCCGGCGCCGCCGGTGGTCAGAACAGCATCCAATCCCTGGCCCGAATGGCCCAGAGTTCTCAAGACCGATTACGGACACGAGGAGGCGATTGCCAGATTCGGCCATGATCC
>CADCIK010000096.1 GCA_902801415.1 uncultured Lachnospiraceae bacterium | reverse complement strand
TCGCAATATGGGTGCCGATCCGGATCCCCTTCTTCTCCAGCGCGGACTGGGCGATCGCGCCGGCTGCTACGAGCGGCGCTGTCAGGCGGCCGCTGAAATGTCCGCCGCCGCGGTGATCCTCATACCCTCTGTACTTGCAGAAGGCCGTGAAGTCCGCGTGCCCCGGGCGGGCCAGGAATCTCGTATCCTCGTAGTCTTTGCTCCGAACGTTCTCGTTGGGGATCAAAATACAGATGGGCGTACCCGTCGTGTGTCCCTCGAACACCCCGCTCACGATCCTGAAGCGGTCAGGCTCCACGCGCTTTGTGGAAATATTGCCCGCAGGCCGGCGGAGCGACAGCTTCCGCGCGATATATTCCTCGTCCACTGCGATCCCGGGCGCAAATCCGTCGAGTACAGCGCCGATCTCCGCGCCGTGGCTCTCTCCGAAAAGCGTGACGGAAATACTGTTTCCAAAGGTGTTCTTCATTTCTGCAATCCTCGTTCGTTCAGCGTTCTTTCAGCGTTTGCCGCCCCGGAACATGAAATATCTGGCAATGTTGATGCCGAGCCTGTACGGAAGCGGGCGCAGAGCCTTGTCAGCTTCCTTGAGCTTCTCTCTGATCGGGATATTCTGCGGGCAGTGCTGCTCGCATTTACCGCAGCCGACACACTGCGTGGCAAACGGCGGCTCCTTGGAGAGGCCCACTGTCTGTGCGAACTGGAACCGGCCAGCGGACTTGGACTCCGTGTACATGGCGTTGTAGCAGCGGAAAATGCCGGGGATGTCCACGCCCTTGGGGCATGGCATGCAATAGCGGCAGCCCGTGCAGCCGACTTTTTCCTTCTCCCGGATATTTTTCTTGACCGCCTCCAGTGTTCTGCGGTCCTCATCCGTGAAGCTTCCCGCCTCCGCCTCCGAGGCGATGCGGCAGTTCTCCGCGACCATTTCCACCGAATTCATGCCGGACAGAACGACTGTCACTTCCTTCTGGTCGTACAGCCAGCGAAGCCCCCACTCGGCGGGAGACCAGCCGCGGCCGCTCTTTTTCATCGCGTCCCTGGCGCCCTGCGGCAGCATGTTGACAAGCTTTCCGCCGCGAAGAGGCTCCATGATCACGACCGGAATTCCCTTTTCGGCCGCCGCCTTGAGACCTTTCACGCCCGCCTGCGACACTTCGTCGAGGTAGTTGTACTGGATCTGGCAGAAGTCCCAGTCGTAGTCATTCAGGATCTTCAGGAAGTTCTCCGTGTTTCCGTGATAGGAAAATCCTATGTTGCGGATGGCGCCGGAGGCCTTCTTGTCCCGGATCCAGTCCAGGATCCCGACCTGTTTGAGCTTCTCCCACATGGCCACGTCGGTCACATGGTGCATCAGGTAATAGTCGATATACGTGGTCCTGAGTCTTGTCAGTTCCTCGTCAAAATATTTATCCACAGCCGCGATATTGCGGATCAGGAACTGCGGCAGTTTCGTCGCAATATGGACCTTTTCCCGAATGTGGTTGCGCTCCAGGATCTGCCCCAGCGCCTCCTCGCTTCCGGGATAAATATAGGCGGTGTCATAATAATTGACGCCCGCCTTATAGGCCGTCATCAGTTCCTTTTCCGCTTTGTCAATATCAATGCCGTTTCCTTTTCTAGTAAAGCGCATGCAGCCATAACCCAGGATCGACAGCGGATTTCCGTATTTGTCGTTTCTGTATTGCATAGCTTTCCTCTCTTCCGGGATTCAGTCCCGCTTCTGATGTACCGGACTCTCCCTGACATTGATCATTTCCCTTATTGATCTGTGCCGGTCCCTGTTATCAGTCCGTTACTTCCAGCAGCTCGATGCGGAAATTCAATTCTTTGCCCGCCATTTCATGGTTGGCGTCCAGTGTGATGTGGACATCGTCCTTGGCTGTAACAGTGACGGGGAAAGGCTGCCCCATCATATTTCTCAGATAAACTCTCTGGCCCTCTTCCAGATTCTCGGAACCGGGGAGCTGCGCGATCTCAATAGTGATAATAGCCTCCGGATCGGACGGTCCGTAAGCTTCCTCGGGCATCAGATGTACATCTACGATCTGGCCGACTTCCATGTCCGCCACTGCCTTGTCAAAGCCCTTGATCATCATGCCTGCGCCGCAGACAAACGCGAGGGGCTCGCCGCGGTCATAGGAAGAGTCAAACTGACTTCCGTCATCGAATGTGCCTCTGTAATGAACCTTTACGTTTTTGCCCGCGTTCTTTCCTTCCACTGTAAGTCTCCTTCCTCCGCAGCATCCGCCGCCGTTTCCGCCGCAGCATTCATGGTCCTCGCCCTCTTCGTGGCCGTGGCCGCCGCAGCACTCATGGTCTTCACCTTCTCCGTGGCCGCAGCACTCTTCGCCTTCTCCGTGGTGATGGTGATCGCAGTTTGCGCCAGTGTCCACAAGTTCTCCGCGCAGATATGCTGCGACTGCCTCATCCGCATTGCCGGAAGCGCCCGCGCAGACTTCGATGCCCGCATTGGTGAGTGCGTTCAGCGCGCCGCCGCCAAGGCCGCCGCAGATCAGAACCTGAATGTCGTGGTTTGCCAGAAGACCTGCCAGCGCGCCGTGTCCGATCCCGTCTGATCCGATGACTTCACTCGATACGACTGCTCCGTCCTCTACCTCATATACCTTGAAATATTCTGTTCTTCCGAAGTGCTGGAATACATTGCCATTTTCATAAGTTGTCGCGATTTTCATTGTAATATCCTTTCTGTTTTGATTCGTGAAATCTGTTTTCTATAGTAGCACAGGCATCTGTTATGCAAAAGTGTATTTTGGCGTGCGAGGCATGTCTGCCCCCTCCCGCCCGCCAAAAAATGGTATAATAAATCTACAGCATACAGCCCTTTGATCGAATACATGCACGTGGAGCGCTGCGCTCCGGAATGAGGACTACTATGAGTAATTCTAAAAATCTTCTGCAGAATCGATACCGCTTACGCACTGTCCTTGGGACCGGCGGATTCAGCACCATTTATCTGGCCATCGATGAAACCACCGGCAAAGAGGTCTCCGTCAAAGAATTCACGGCCGAGCACATGGACGGTCTGGCAACTGTGCTCCGCAACAACGCCTATGACATTGCCAGCCAGTCGGAGCCGCAGCCGGTTCCCGATCCCTCCTCCATATCCGGTGAGGAAAAGCTCTCCCGCGGCCTCATGCAGATCCGCAGGGAGGCCGAGATGCTGGACTTCTTCCATGATGTGCACGGCGTCCCCGCACACCTGACAACATTCCATGAGAACGACACCTTCTACCTGGTCAAAGAATACCTGGAAGGCATGACCTGCCGGGAGTATCAGGGCCGTTTCCGCGGCCGACTCCCCTTTACGCTGGCTCTTTATATCATGAAGGGCACGCTGGAGATCCTGCAAGAGGTTCACGACCGCGGCTATATCCACTGCGACATCAGCCCCATCAACAGCTTTCTGTGCAGGGACGGCGGCGTCTACCTGATCGACTGGGGTGTGCGCCACGATCTACGACGCCATCTGCGGAGAGCCTCCCAGACAGTGCCTGGAACGTCTGCGGGGTCTGCCTATTGTACCGCCGACCATTCACGTCAGCGACCTTCCGCTCTTTGTCTCAGACCTTCTCATGAAGGGACTCTCTCTCGATCCCGAGGATCGCCAGCAGAGCGCTCAGGAGCTCCTGGACGTCATCAACCGCGAAGTAGAATTCAGCGTGACGCCAGTCGCCGGAACCGGAAACGCGTCGGTCTCCGCAAAGCTTCTGAACGAGAAGCGAAGCCCGTTCGGATTCCTGACATCGAGAAGGCTGAGGAGGCCTACGATCCTGTAAGCTTTTGTCCTTTTCATGCCCTTGCGGCACTTTGCCTTACTGTGCCCTTTCCCTGCCCCTGCGCCACTCCCTAAGGGCACTTTAAGGGCAAACCTCCACTTTTCACAAAAAGACCAGGCACAAAGCCTGGTCTTTGATCATTCTATGTGATTTCAGCTATCTTTCACCCGCAGCGGTCTTTAACCCGGATCGCTCTCTTAATGCTTGACCTGCACCCTGACGCGTCTCACTCTCCGCTTGGACACTTCCAGGATGGTCACTTCTATGTCCTCGTACTCAAACTTGCTGTTGACGTTGGGGAAGCCGTTGTTGTACTCGATGCACCAGCCGCCGACCGTCTCGGAATCGAAGTCAAAGTCGTCTTCCTTCCATCCCATCAGCTCTATAAATTCCGAGATCGGCATGTCGCCGTCCAGTTCGTACTTGCCGTCGCCCTGCTTGACGACGTCTCTCTCCACCGTATCGGTCTCATCCCAGAGGTCTCCGACCAGCTGTTCCAGCACGTCCTCCATGGAGACGACGCCCAGCGTTCCGCCGTATTCATCGGTTACGACTGCGATGTGCTGCTGCGCGTTTCGAAGCGACGAGAGTACCGCCGGAAGGCGCATTGTCTTGTATACGTAGCAGGTGGGAAGAAGCAGAGAACGGATCTCCACCTTATCCTTGTCGATCATGGCCTTCAGGAACCTGTTCAGGGACAAAATACCGATCACATGGTCAACGCTGTCCTCGTAGACAGGAATCCTGGAATAAGGTGATGCATCGATAGTATGCAGGATCTCCTCCCAAGGGTCGTCGATGTCGATCGCGACGATGTCCACGCGCGCCGTCATGACTTCCGAGGCAGATATATCCGCGAAATCGATCGCCGCGCTGACAAGTTCAGAAGCATCCTCGTCCAGGACATCTTCGTCCTCGGCGATATCGATCATCGTGTGCAGCTCCTCCAGAGCCGCGTCACTGTCTGTATCTTCAATATCCGGCAGGAGGTTAGTGATCAGATTGACCAGGCCGACCACGATAAAGGTGACCGGCTTGAGGATGATCATCAGCGCCCTGATGGGATACGCGAAGGAAAGCGAAAACCTCGTGGCGTTCTTCTTTGCTGTGATCTTGGGAATGGTCTCGCCAAAGATGATGACTGCCACTGTTATAGCCGCTGTAGACACCCATGTGTACTTCTCTCCCAGCGCCAGCATGACCGCGACCGATCCCATGGAGGACGCAGCGATGTTGACCAGGTTGTTGCCTACAAGAATGGTGGACAGTGCGTCGTCGAATTTGTTGGCGATCCAGACCGCAAGTCCTGCCTTTTTATTTCCGTTGTCGCGCTCGTGCTCAAGCCGCACCTTATTGCAGGCGGAATAGGACATCTCCGAAGCGGAGAAAAAGGCCGAGAGCATGACGCAGACAATGATCCCTACGATGTAAATGGAAATACTCATCTACGCGTCACCTCCTCCCCCGGTGTCCGCATAGCTTTCGCATAGCGCTTGCCTTTGGACTGCTGCACGGCATACGCTTCACCCTTTAAGAATCCCTCGTAATTCTCAAGGATCTCAGCGGGCGTATCGTCGTCTTCCGCGATCCTGCGGTCTTCT
>CADCIK010000095.1 GCA_902801415.1 uncultured Lachnospiraceae bacterium | reverse complement strand
CTATGATATTCTTTGGGGTCGACGCCCCTGCGGTGATTCCTATGATCTGTTCGTTTCCGGCAGGAGAAAGATTAAGGTCACGCCACGTTTGTATGAAATGCGTGTTTGCACACTCCTTTCTGCAGATCTCGTAGAGCTTGGCAGAATTCGAACTGCTCCTGCCGCCGATGACGATCATGATGTCCGCCTCCGCCGCGATTGCCTTCGCTTCCGCCTGCCGCTCGTGCGTAGCATTGCAGATTGTATTCATACATCGTACATTGTATCCTTTTTTACATAAAATAGCAACGATTTCTTCAAATTTGTTTGCGTTGAAGGTCGTCTGCGAGACGATGCAGATCTTCCTCTTTGCGTTCATTTCGGGGTCGTTCTCCCCGTCGGCCTCCACAAACGCGGCGGCCTGTTCCTTGTTTTCGATCACCGTGACCGGCACATGGGACCATCCCATGATGCCTTTCACCTCGGGATGCACCGGATTTCCGATAATGATGATCTCATACCCCTCCGCGCTGCTCTCTTCGACGATCCTGTGGATCCTCTTGACAAACGGGCAGGTGGCGTCGACGCATCTTGCGCCGGTCGCTCTTAACATCTCATCTTCTTCTCTGGAAATGCCATGGGATCTTGTGATGATCGTGCCGCCGGTGATGCCGGCGATCTGGTCCGCGGATCCGATCACTTTCACGCCCCGTCTCTCGAGATCTCCCACGACTTCCTCATTGTGGATAATGGGGCCGTAGGTATAGATGGGGCCGCCCTTCTCTACTTCTTCATATACAGTGTCAACCGCGCGCTTCACGCCAAAGCAGAAACCCGCGCTCTTTGCAGTTATGATCCTGGCCATATTCAGATCTTCTCCTCAATGATGTGCATGATCGCAGCGACGACTTCATCGATCGTCATGTCCGATGTATCCACCAGAACAGCGTCTTCCGCCTGCTTGAGAGGTGAGATCGGGCGGTTCATGTCGCGCTCATCTCTCTCTTTGATCTGGGCCCTGATCTCATCAAGGTCCGCTTTTTCACCCTTTTCGATCAGTTCCCTGTATCTTCTGTCCGCTCTGACGTCCACGCTGGCAGTCAGGAAGATCTTAACCTGCGCGTCGGGAAGAACGACCGTGCCTATGTCTCTTCCGTCCATGACTACGTTCTCTCTGCGGGCCAGATCCTTTTGCAGTTCGAGGAGTTTGGCGCGGACATCCGGATTCGCGCTGCTTCTCGACGCCATATCGCTGACTCTGGGCGTTCTCAGAAACTCGTTGACGTTCTCCCCGTCTAACAGAACAACCTGGATTCCATCCCTGTATTCGATCGTGATCTCCGGCTTGCCGCATGCAGCGCTGATCGCCGCAGCATCTTCCCGGTCAATCCCGCTGCGCAGCAAATACAGCGCCATCGCGCGGTACATCGCGCCTGTATCTACATAGATATAGTTCTTCTCCGCCGCCACTTTCTTCGCGATCGTGCTCTTGCCGGCGCCTGCGGGTCCGTCTATCGCAATATTGATCATGTTCTCCTCCGTTTTCTGAACCGGCGCCGGGTCAGTCCCGCGCCTTATAGTTTCTGTCCTTATTAATCGTTGATCCGGCGCCTTAGGATCTGCGGCCTTCAGCGCCTGTTCACCTATGCCATCCATTCTATCATGGAAAGCGGAAAAATGATCTCTCAGTTTTCATACTCCAGCGCGGCGCTCTCACCGGCAAGTCTCCCTGTCGACCACGCGATCTGCAGGTTGAATCCGCCTGTATGGGCGTCCACATCCAGAACCTCTCCGGCCGCGTACAGGCCATTGATCCCTTTGCACTGCATGGTGGACGGATCAAATGCCTTTACATTCAGGCCGCCTCTTGTGACGATCGCCTCATTGAAGCCCCGTGTTCCTTCTGCATGAATGACCAGATCCCTGATCAGGTCTGTCAGTTCCGCGATCTCCTTGTCATTAACGGACGCGGCCGTCCTCTCGGAAAGGCCTGACATCTGTGAGATCAGCTCCGCAAGCCTCGCGGGGAACAGCGTTCTGATCACGCCGGCCATCTTCTTTTTGGGCGACGCGTCGATCTCGCGGCGGATCCTTGCGGCAATCTGCTCCGCTGTGAGCGCCGGTTTGAGATTGAGATGCATTGTGAATCCTTCCGGATGCGCGTCAAAATCCATATAGCAGGAAGCCGTCAGGACAAGGGGGCCGCTGATCCCGAAATGGGTAAAGAGCATCTCACCAAATCCTTTGTAGAGCGGCTTTTTCTTTTTGCGGCCGCCGTCTTCATTGGGTCTGTCCACCGTCAGTTCCACATTTTTGAGAGAAAGGCCCTGCAGCTGCGCGCACCATTCTTCCCTGGTCCTGACGGGCACAAGGGACGGCGCCGGTTTCACAACTTCGATTCCCAGACTCTTTGCCATTCTGTAGCCGTCCCCCTCTGAACCCGTCGAGGGGTAAGAGCGTCCGCCAGTCGCAAGGATCACAGCATCGGCGTCTATTCTCTCGCCTGACACAGTCTTCACTCCTGTCACGCGCCGGACTCCGTCCTCCTCCCTGACCTCAATATTTTGAACCGGGCAGTGATAGCGGATCTGCACTTTCAGCCCCCGCAGGTGCTGCAGCAGCGCTTTCGTGACATCCGAAGCGTGGTCCGATACGGGAAACACTCTGTCGCCCCGCTCGATCTTGACGGGACAACCGTTGTCCTCCATAAACTGCATCATCTGCCTGGCGTCAAATCCATAAACAGCGCTGTACAGAAACTTGGGGTTGGATACAATATGTCCCCAGAATTCCTGTATGTCGCAGGCATTTGTCAGGTTGCAGCGCCCTTTTCCGGTGATATAGATCTTCTTGCCGGCTTTCTCTGTCTTTTCCAAAATAGTGACCGACGCGCCTTGTTCCGCAGCCGCGCAGGCAGCCATCAACCCCGACGCGCCTGCTCCGATCACAACGATCTGCCGTCTGTCCTCTTTTCTCTTAGTCATCCGTTCCTCTTTCGCGCAGCGCATTTACTGCTGCCGCTGCCGTATTACTGTATGAAGAGAGCCCCGCAACCGCGGAGCTCATGATCGATCAAATCCGACGCATATCAGCGCGAATTTATGATAACGTACGCACAGCCGAATTGCAAGTATGTATGTTTTCATTGCACTGCTGCGCCCGGAAGCATACAATATAGACGTATCCGGTCCCGGGAGGGGTGCCTTCGGGTATTGCTGGTGTCTAAGTGCAAGAATGAATTGGAAATCCGATTAGAACACGCGGCAGCCGGGTGCTGTGACCATACAGCGGCATTGCCGCTTCTATATATCCGGAAAGAGACATTGTTTCAGCGATCTCCACAAGTAAAAAAGGTTCCCGCGCCTCATCGGCACGGGAACCTTTATTATACAGATCTGTCTGCAATAACAGCTGTTTGCTGCATGGCAGTGTCATACATTATTTGTAGTTGACGATCTTTCCGAATGCGAACAGCTCGGGAGCGGACTTGCCGCTGACGGAGCCGCCGTACTGGATGCGGATCTTCTCAGCTGTGTCAGCGTCATAGATCTCAGCGATGAGCTCACGGATCGCGTGGCAAACTTCCTGTGCCTGCTCAGTTGTAGCAACCTTGCCGGTGCCGATTGCCCAGATAGGCTCATAAGCGATGACCATGGAAGCAGCCTGCTCAGCTGTGATGCCGATCAGATCGCTCTTGAGCTGCAGGCGGATCCAGTCGATCGTGACGCCTGCTTCTCTCTGCTCGAGAGACTCGCCGCAGCAAAGGATGGGAGTAAGGCCATACTCGAAAGCCTTGAGAACCTTTCTGTTCAGGAAAGCATCATCCTCTTTGTAGTAATCTCTTCTCTCGGAGTGGCCGATGATAACATACTTAACGCCTGCATCCTTGAGCATTGCGCCGGAGATCTCGCCTGTGAATGCGCCGCTGTCCTTGTCAGAGATATTCTCTGCGCCGACTGCTACGTTGGTTCCCTTAACTGCCTCAACAACGGGAACGATGTCGATTGCGGGTACGCAGTAAACTACGTCCACATCGTCGCTCTTTACCAGGGGAGCAAGCATCTCAACGAGTGCCTTTGCCTCTGTAGGGGTCTTGTTCATTTTCCAGTTGCCGGCTACGATTTTTCTTCTTGCCATTTCAATACTCCTTTACTTATAGGGTTATAAAAGCTGCTGCTACGCCGGGAAGGACCTTGCCCTCAAGGAACTCAAGGGAAGCGCCGCCGCCGGTGGAGATGTGGCTCATCTTGTCGTGGAAGCCCATCTGATTTGCTGCTGCTGCACTGTCGCCGCCGCCGATGATGGTGGTTGCATCTGCATCAGCAAGAGCCTGTGCTACGCACTTTGTGCCGTTTGCAAGGATCGGGTTCTCGAATACGCCCATAGGTCCGTTCCAGACAACGGTCTTAGCGTTCGCGATCGCATCGCTGTAAAGAGCGATGGTCTTAGGTCCGATATCCATGCCCATCTTGTCAGCAGGGATCTTGTCAGCGTCAACAGTCTCAACTGCGATCTCAGCGTCGATCGGATCCGGGAAGGAATCCGTTACAACTGTGTCGATAGGAAGAAGAAGCTTCTTGCCGAGGTCTTCAGCCTTCTTGATCATCTCTGCGCAATAGTCGATCTTGGTCTCGTCTACCAGAGACTTGCCGATCTCATAGCCCTTAGCCTTCAGGAAGGTGTAAGCCATGCCGCCGCCGATGATGAGAGTGTCGCACTTCTCGAGCAGGTTGTTGATAACATTGAGCTTGTCAGCAACCTTAGCGCCGCCGAGGATCGCTACGAAAGGACGTACCGGATCTTCAACTGCCTTGCCGAGGAAGTCGATCTCTTTCTGCATC
>CADCIK010000094.1 GCA_902801415.1 uncultured Lachnospiraceae bacterium | reverse complement strand
ACCAGTCAGTGCACGTCAACTATTGAAACCGCCGTGTACCGAACGGTACGCACGGTGGTGTGAGAGGACGGGGGCTAATCACCCCCTCCTACTCGATTGCGCGAAGCAATGAGCCGTGAAACGGATCGTGACATGTCAGCATGGCTCATTGCAGGCTGATCGGGTGAACAAAGTGCACAAAACGCACTGACAGCATAAATTTTGCCTATACATATCTAAAAACACACAAATTTACTTATCTCTGTCATACATTTACAATAAAGACAGATCAAAGAAATCCCGGCCGGATTATCAATCTTTATGAAGCAAGCAAAGACCCTGCAGTAGGAGGAAAGAGAAAATGAATCCAGCCACAATTACATTGATTTTTCTGGCTTTTGCCATTGTAATGTTCGTCACAGAAAAGATCCCGCTCGGGCTCACGTCCATGATCGTCTGCGTAGGCCTCTGCGTCACAGGCGTCCTCGATGTTAAGACCGCATTCGCAGGCTTCATCGATTCCAACGTCATCCTGTTCGTAGCCATGTTTATCGTCGGCGGTGCATTTTTTGAAACAGGCATGGCCAATGAGATCGGCGGCATTGTCACGAAATTTGCCAAAACAGAGCGCAGCCTGATCGTAGCGATCATGGTCATTGTCGGCCTGATGAGCGGCGTTCTCTCCAACACGGGAACGGCAGCAGTCCTGATCCCGGTCGTGATCGGTATCGCAGCCAAGTCCGGATTCAAGCGCTCCAGACTCCTGATGCCTCTCGTATTTGCGGCAGCCATGGGCGGAAACCTTTCCCTGATCGGCGCGCCCGGCAATATGATCGCCCAGTCGACCCTTGAGCCCCTCGGATTAAAGTTCGGCTTCTTCGAATACGCGATCGTAGGTCTCCCGATCCTGATCTGCGGCATTATCTTCTACGCGACCATCGGCTTCAACCTTCTGCCCAATCACGACACGACAGATGACGGAACTTCTGTATTCGACGAGCAGAGAGATTTCTCCAAGGTACCGCAGTGGAAGAAGACCCTTTCCCTGGTCATCCTGATCCTGACACTGGCAGCCATGATCTTCGAGGACCAGATCGGCATCAAACTCTGTGTCTCAGGCTGCGTCGGAGCAATCCTCCTGATCCTCACAGGCGTTATTTCTGAGAAAGAAGCGCTTAAGTCCATTGATCTTAAGACCATCTTCCTCTTCGGCGGCACACTTTCCCTGGCATCGGCTCTGCAGAGCACCGGCGCAGGCGAGATGATTGCCAGCAAAGTGATCGGTGCGCTGGGCGCCAACCCCTCACCGCTCATCTTCACATTCGTCGTATTCATTCTCTGCTGTGTCATGACCAACTTCATGTCCAACACAGCGACAACCGCTCTGATGGCTCCCATCTGCCTCTCCATTGCGCAGGGCATGGGCGCAGATCCCAGAGCAGTCCTGATGGCATGTGTCATCGGCGGCTCATGCGCATACGCAACACCGATTGGCATGCCCGCCAATACCATGGTTGTAGGCGCCGGCAACTACAAGTTCATTGATTACGTGAAATCCGGACTGCCGCTGATCGTCATCGCAACCGTTGTAAGTATGATCATTCTTCCGATCGCATTCCCCTTCTACCCGGGCTGATGCGCAGGAATTGAGATATCAAAACATAGAGAAGCACTATTACTGCACCTGAAACAAAGTAATTCATCCGGCATAAAGTAACACCGGTATAGAGTAAACACTCAGCAAACTTGAAAGGAGATCCTCATGTCACACGAAGCACAGGTAAAGAAACTGAAAGACATTATGGCACAGTTTGTCGGATTCACCGGCATCAAACTCCCCGACGACGTCATTGCAAAGCTGCAGGAGCTCAGCGAGAAGGAAACTTCTCCCATGGCCAAGGTCATCTATGAGACCATGTTCCGCAACCAGGAACTGGCTGTAAAACTGAACCGCCCTTCCTGCCAGGACACCGGCGTACTGCAGTTCTGGGTAAAATGCGGCACACAGTTCCCTTATATCGACGATCTGGAAGTTCTTCTCAAAGAAGCTGTTATGCAGGCAACTGTTGACACGCCTCTTCGCCACAACTCCGTGCAGACTTTTGACGAGTACAATACCGGAAAGAATGTGGGCAAGGGCACTCCTACAGTCTGGTGGGACATCGTTCCTCACTCCGACAAATGTGAGATCTACACATACATGGCAGGCGGCGGCTGCACGCTTCCTGGCAACGCAACTGTCCTGATGCCCGGTGAAGGATACGAAGGCGTCACTAAGTTTGTCCTCGACAGAATGACCACTTACGGCCTCAACGCATGTCCGCCTTTGCTGGTCGGCGTCGGTGTCGGAACATCCGTGGAGACGGCAGCTCTCAACTCCAAGAAAGCTCTGATGCGTCCTATCGGATCCCACAATGATAACGCCAATGCAGCTAAGATGGAGAAGCTTCTCGAGGATGGCATCAACGCGATCGGCCTTGGTCCCCAGGGAATGGGCGGCAACTATTCCGTCATGGGCGTCAACATTGAGAACACGGCACGTCACCCCTCCGCGATCGGCGTCGCAGTGAACGTCGGCTGCTGGAGCCACAGAAGAGGTCATATCGTTTTTGACAAAGACCTCAACTTCACCGTAGATACGCACACAGGATTTGAATACAAAGAGAAATAAGACGCAGATTAGTTGGGGTCAAAAGACAGCAGTCAGTAAGGATCCTAAGTATTCAGATACAGATTTGAAGTTCCATAAAGTCAGAAACAGATAGAAGCTCAGGAAGGAGTGTACGAAAATGGCAGTAGAAATCAGAGACGGCAAGAAGATCCTGGTCACCCCCGTTTCCGCGGAAGACCTCAAAGATATCCATATCGGCGACATTATTTACCTTACAGGTGATCTCACAACCTGCAGAGACGTGGCGCACCGCCGCGTTGTGGAAGAGGGACGCGAGATCCCCGTAGATGTCAGAGACGCGGCAATTCTCCACGCAGGCCCCATCATCCGCCCTCTGGGAGATGACAAATATGAAATGGTCTCTGTAGGACCTACAACTTCCATGCGCATGGAGAAGTTTGAATATGAATTCGTTAAGATCACAGGCGTCCGCGTTATCCTCGGCAAGGGCGGTATGAAAGAGAATACAGAGCGCGCATGCAAAGACTTCGGCGCGATCCATTGTGTATTCCCTGCCGGAAACGCTGTTGTCGCAGCGACGGAAGTAGAAGAGATCGTCGAGGCGCAGTGGAAGGATCTCGGAATGCCCGAGACCCTCTGGCACAGCCATGTTAAGGAATTCGGCCCTCTCATCGTTTCCATCGATTCCTACGGAAGAAATTACTTCGAGGAGAAGAAAGTGGAGTATAATCGTAAGAAGGACGAGCAGGTTGAGCTGATCAGTAAGCAGGTCGGATTTATCAAGTAAAGAAGAAACTGAGGAGAGTATCGTGATTCCTGGTCGATTCACACAGACTTTGGAGCGATACTCTCCTCGTATATATAAGCATAAAGTGTTGCAGAAGGGGGCAGTATGAAGGAATATCAGATCGCAGTTGTAGCGGGAGACGGAATCGGACCGGAGGTCATGGCAGAATGCAAAAAAGTGCTGGATGCGGCCGCCGCACTTGATGGAAGCTTCAGGTTTTCCTTCACGGAT
>CADCIK010000093.1 GCA_902801415.1 uncultured Lachnospiraceae bacterium | reverse complement strand
CAGGTGGGACTGCGTCATCCGCTTTCTGGTGATGCTGGTCATTTCCAGGCGGTAGAACGGGTCTTTGGCAACTTCATCCGCAAAGCTGGCCATACTCAGACCAAAGCGCTCGGGGAACTGCCGGCTCACATAGACGGGCCGCCAGTTGCCGGGCTCGCCGGAAATAGCACAGATGCCGCCCGGTATTTTGCCCAGAATATCCGCTGCCGAGGCGATGCGCTCCTGCATCTGCGCATGGATCTGGTTGAATCCGGTCGTCTCCTGGAAAACACAGTAATAAACTGTATTGTCGCCCTCCTGATAAGCCGGTGCGCCGATCATGCGATACTGGAAGCGGTTTCCGTCCTTTCTGTAAAAAGTCAGATTGACGGCAAGATGTCCGTTGGTCCCCTCGATCTCCTTGAGCTTATCCTTGATCTTGTCATGTTCCTCGTCGGAGACCATGAAGAAGGGATCTCTCTCCATCTGCTTCTGGAACTGGTCCTCTTTATAATGAAGCTTTTTCCAGAAATACTCGTTGTAGAACAGGGTCCTGGGGCCCTCATCCTTCATATATGCAAAGATCAGCACGCCGCAGGGGAGATTCTCCGTGAACTCCCTGATCTGTTCCAATCCGCCCTGTCCCTGTTTCTCGGACATGTGGATGAATGTGATCTCATAGTGCTGGCCCCGTTTGCAGATTGCCATGCTGCAGCGAAGATAGACGGCCTTCTCCTCCTCCTTGGGCACGAGATTGATCTCGTACGCCACCGTCGAAATGTCCGCGGCACTCGGTGAACTCTTGATCGATACAATGTCCACGTAATGCCGTTCCGGCCTCGCTGCCATCTCCTCCTGCAGGAAATCGTGGATCTCCTTGGCAGAAAGGAAATGATGCATCTGCTTGGGCGTGATCCAGACCACATCATATGCCATGTCTTCCAGGCACAGGTCCGGATTCCGGCTGCTGAAAAAGCTATTCAAAAAATTCTTTCCAAAATCTATCGGTGTCTGCATGCTCCCATTATAGCAAATCCCATACACTTCGGCACAGCCGAGTGACAAAAAAGTGCGCCAAAACCTCGCCCCTTCCATTGACGAAATCCCGCGCGCGGTACACAATTACCTGAGTTGATGTGAAATGCGCGCGCGGCGCGCTTTGCGCGGCGGCCTGGACGGGCCGCACACAGGAAAGGAATCCATATATATGATCCGTATAGTCTGCATCGGCAAGATGAAAGATAAAGCCCTCCACATGCTGGAGGAAGAATATATCAAGAGACTCAAGGCTTTCAGCAAAGTGGAGGTCGTCGAAGTGCGGGATGAGCCCAATGAACGCATCGAGCGCGAAAAAGAGGCTGCCATAGCCAAAGAAAAAGAAGGTGAGCGCGCGCTCGCCCAGATCAAGGACAGCGATCTTGTCATTCTGCTGGACCTCCACGGCTCTCACTGGGACAGCGAGACCTTTGCGAAGAAGCTCGGGGAATGGCAGAGCACGTCTTCCAATCTGGTTTTTGTCATCGCAGGCTCCCTGGGGCCTTCACCGGCGCTCACAGCTCGCGCCAATGTGCGCTGGAAGCTTTCTGACCTTACCTTCACGCACCTGATGACGCGCGTGCTGGTGCTGGAGCAGATCTACAGGGGCTTTATGATCCTGGGCGGGAGGAAATATCATAAGTAGGAGGGGGATTTCACAATTTCTTCACAAGATATACCCGATTTGAACATAATTCTTCTATATGATTACTTCATCGACAGGGAAGTAAAGATCCACTCCCCCCTCAAATGTTTCCTTCTCCTGTCGGTCGTATTGTTTATCATTTCCCCCCCTTGAAGAGCCCTTCGGAATGTGTACTGGAAGACAGCACATGTTCTGAAGGGCTCTTTCCCTGTCTCTTCCTGGGCTGGGCTTTGAATTAAGAGAATTCTTAGTGGGACCGCCATTTCGTAAGAATTGACACGCAGAAACGACACAGGCACGCTCTTTTTCTGCAAAATGGATATTGCAGTACATTAGGTTAATGATATAATAGAGGAAGTTTTGATGTATTTTATGCACAAGAACTAATAATTATTCATTTCACTGGCGTAAACTCCACAAAGTTTTATGCAGTGAGCGAATCATTAAGGAGGATTTGAAATGAAAAAGTATTTTGCAATGCTTCTGGCAGGCATGATGGCTGTCTCTCTCGTCGCTTGCGGCGGCAGCTCCACAGCAAGCGCTCCCGCTGAAGCTCCCGCTGAGGCAGAAGCCGAGGCTGAGGCTCCCGCTGAGGAAGAAGTCACAGAGGAAGAGACCACAGCGGCTGAGGCTACCGCTGAGACAACCGAAGAGACCGCTGAAATGACCACTGTTGAGGCAGGCGTTCTCCACATGGCAACCAACGCTGCTTTCCCGCCCTATGAGATGATCTCCGACAACGGCGGCTTCGAAGGTATCGACGTTGAGATCGCTACTGAGATCGCACGCAAGCTCGGCCTTGAGCTCGTAGTTGACGACATGGAGTTCGGCTCCGTTATCACTTCCGTACAGAGCGGCAAGTCCGATATCGCTATGGCAGGCCTTACAGTTACCGAAGAGCGTAAGCAGAACGTAGACTTCACTACTTCTTATGCAACCGGTATCCAGGTCATCATCGTTCCCGAAGATTCCGACATTCTCACAGTTGATGATCTTGCAAACGACAAGATGATCGGCGTTCAGGACGGAACCACAGGTTACATCTACTGCTCCGACGATTACGGCGAGGATCACATCACATCCTACACCAACGGCGCTATGGCAATCGAAGCCCTCAAGGGCGGCAAGGTTGACGCAGTTGTTATCGACAACGAGCCCGCAAGAGCTTTCGTAGCAGCTAACGATGGTCTGAAGATCCTTGACACCGAGTACATCGTTGAGAATTACGCAATCGGCGTTTCCAAGGACAACCCCGGACTTTGCGAGGCAGTCAACAATGCTCTGACCGAGCTCATCGCTGACGGCACAGTTCAGATGATCGTCGACAAGTACATCACTGCTGAATAAGAAAGTGCATGTACCTTCTGCCAAATATTGTTCTACTTGGCAGGTTCAAGACTCACAATGACTAATGAAATCGCCATGCCCGGTCCGGTGACGGCTTCGCGGCATGGCGATCTTCCTGTCTTTAGTATCATTTACATTCGTTTTATTTTAATCAGTTTTTTGGAGGTATAGGTTTGGGCGCACTTTTCTCAGATCTGGCTGCACAATTCCATCAGGCTTTTATTGAAGCGGACAGGTGGCAGCGCTATCTCGACGGTATAGGGGTATCCTTTACGGTCACGATCGGCGCGCTGGTGATCGGTATCATTCTTGGTGTTCTGGTCGCCGTGGTCCGCACTCTGCATGACCAGCAGAAGCCCTCAGAGCAGAATGCACTGCTCAATATTCTCAACGCGATCGGACAGATCTACACGACTGTGATCCGCGGAACGCCTATGATGGTACAGCTGTTGATCATGGGTTTTGTCATTTTTAAATCCAGCCGCAACCTGGTTGGCGTCGCGATCCTTTCGCTGGGTATCAACTCCGGCGCTTACACCGCAGAGATCATCCGAAGCGGCATCATGTCGATCGATCCCGGCCAGATGGAAGCAGGACGAAGCCTCGGTATGGACTACATCACTGTCATGAAGGATATCATCATCCCGCAGGC
>CADCIK010000092.1 GCA_902801415.1 uncultured Lachnospiraceae bacterium | reverse complement strand
TTGTAGGCCATGGTAAAGCCGACGTCTCCCTCTTTTTTGCCATCCTTGCCGTACAGGTCCAATCTGTACATGTTCTCCTGCGTGAGGTCGTTGAAGAGAAGGCCGACATGACCGCCGTCTTCAAATACGCCCTGCAGGTTCTCTGTGAGCATGTTGTTGAGGCTGCTCTTGGGCTCGGTACCGCTTGTATCGATGACGACAAATCGGGAATCCGATACCGCCGCGCACTTATCGTTGCCCATGAACCATACATAGGGAAGCACTTCGTTCTCGTACTCGAATTTGCCCACCACGTGCTGGTCATAGTCCCTTCCTGCTTTGCCAAAATCGTAAAAAGTCAGGTTGGATACAACGGACATATCTTTCATCTGTATACTCGATACGCAGACCTTTTCTCCATTGGGCGAAATCGCAAGGTCCATGGGATAGCCGTTCTCTTCCATAGAGCGCACGAAATATGCAACTTCTTTGCCGTTTTTGGAGTAGAGACGGATCCAGGTCGACGTCTTGTCATCAAGCACCGCCGCCACCTCTCCGCACTCGGACGCCTCCACTTTGTGGATCGGAAGGCTCGTGCTGAGCGTATAGAGCTGTTTCTTCTTATTCATCACGTAGATGGATCTTCCGCCATAGTCAGCTATAGCCGCTATTTTGCCGCGGATGCTGATGATGGGCTCATCCATCTCATAGGTGATGCTCCACTTGACGTGTCCGCTGGTGTCCGCGCAGACTGCGCCGTTGGGCCCGTACTGCAGAACATAGCCGTCGAAGTTGACGCAGACTGCCCCCTCTTCCGCGACAAAGTCTCTGATCTTGACGATCTCCGCGCGGTTATAGTGCCTGTTCGTCATGTACAGCAATGTCAGAAGGACCGCAATGATCGCAATGACCGCGGCAAAAAACTGATACGTCCGGACTCTTGCCCGGTGACGCCGTATCTTTTCCTGATAACTCAGTTCCGCACCGCTGTCTGTGTCTTCCTTCCTGCGGAAGGGATTTCTGAAGCGTATCAGCGTCTTTTCGTCATCGTCATCCTCGTCCCAGGCAGCATCTTTGCGTGGTCCGCCTTTTGCTTCGCCGCCTGCACCGGGTTTTGATCCCGTCCGCTTATCTGCACTGCTGTCCATCAGCAGACTGTCGTCAGGAAGCGTCCTTTTCCGGTTCTCCCTGCCCTCGCCGGCAGCCACACCTGCAGTCTGGTCCTTGGCCTGATCAGGTATTGCACCCGCAGTCTGGTCCATGAGCTGATCCGGATTCACTCCTCCGGTCCTCTCCCGAACCTCTTTGGGGATCTCCCGCGTTTTCTGGTTCCTGACATCGTCAGGCATTACGCGCGTCTTCTGCTCTTTGAGATCTTCTTTAGTTGTCTTTTCTCCGGACTGATCCGGAAACTGTTCCACTTTAGCCATTAAGCCCTCAATTACCTGCACGCCGGAAACCGGAAAACGGTAACCGACTCATATTCCTTGCCGGGTCCGAAGATCGACTGCGGGAAATTGGCATGGTGAACGTTGTCCGGGAAGAACTGGGTCTCCAGCGCATACGCGGACCGGGATCCATAGGTCTTTCCGCCTTTTCCGCCTGCCACGCTCATTCCATTCGCCGTATAGAACTGGATGCCGGGCACTGTTGTCAGAACTTCCATGACACGGCCGCTGTCGGGATCATATACTTCCGCAGCCTTGATAAGGCTTCCGTCACCGGTGTAGCCGTCGATCACGAAATTGTGGTCATAACCTCCACCATACTGAAGCTGCTCGTCATCCGCATCGATATCTCTGCCGATCGGTTTGGGATCTGTAAAGTCAAAAGGCGTTCCCTTGACGGATGTGATCTCTCCCGTAGGGATCAGATCCCCGCGCACCTTTGTTGTATTACTGCAGTTCAGCTGCAGGACATGGTCCGCAATGCTCCCGTTGTCCTCGCCTGCGAGGTTGAAGTAGGAGTGATTGGTCAGGTTGATAACTGTATTCTTGTCAGACTTGGCCCTGTATTCGATCCGGAGCTCTTCATCTGTCAGCGAATACTTGATCGTAAAGATCCTGTTGCCGGGGAATCCAGCGTCGCCGTCAGGAAGTCCCAGCACGAACGTCACACTGTTCTCTTCCACATCCGCATTGAAAAATCTCTTATAGAACAGCTTGTCCGAGTGCAGGTTGTTGCCGCGCTCGTTGACCGGCAGATGATACTCTTCTCCGTCGATCGTAAAAGCCGCGCCGGCGATCCTGTTTGCGTTGGGACCTACCACCGCGCCAAAACATGCCGGATTCTCCAGATAATGCTCCACGTCGTCAAATCCCAGCACAACGTCCTTCATGACGCCATTCCGGTCCGGTGTCTCCAGACTCACCAGCAACGCACCCAGATCTGATACCTTTGCGGTAAGGCGCCCCGTGCGGATCGTGTAGAGAGAAACCTCACGGCCGTCACGCGTCCTGCCAAAATATTCCTTCTGTACGCTCATCCCCATTCTCCTTCTCTTACATCTATATCCCTTGTTTCCTACAGCTCTGTTCTGCCTTCAAGGGCCCTCAGAAGGGTAACCTCGTCGATGTATTCAAGATCTCCGCCGACGGGCACGCCGCTCGCGATGCGCGTCACCTTGATCCCTGTGGGCTTGATCAGCTTGCTGATATACATTGCAGTTGTCTCGCCTTCCAGGCTCGAGTTGGTCGCAATGATCACTTCGCCCACTTCTTCGTTCTGAAGTCTTGTGATCAGTTCCTTGAGCTTGATATCGCCCGGGCCGATCCCCAGCATAGGGGAGATCGCACCGTGCAGCACATGATAGACCCCCTTATACTTGCCGGTCTTTTCATACGCGGCCAGATCCCGGGAGTTCTCCACCACCATGATGGTTGAGTGATCTCTTCCCTTGCTGCCGCAGATCGGGCAGATCTCCTCGTCGGTCAGGTTCTGGCACACTTTGCAATAAGTGACGTGCTCCTTGGCTCCAACGATCGTATCCGCCAGATGCTTCACTCTCGCCGGTGACATACCGATAATATAAAAAGCGAGGCGCTGTGCCGATTTGTTTCCAATTCCGGGCAGCGCCGCCAGCTCATCGATTAGTTTATTGATGTATCCACTGTATAGTTCCACGAGTTAAAATCCGCCCATGCCACCGAAGAGTTTCTCGCTCTCCGCGTCAACCTGCTTCATTGCTTCACTGACTGCAGCCAGGATCATATCCTGCAGCATCTCGACGTCATCGGGATCTACCGCGTCGGGAGAGATGGTCAGAGATTTCAGATCCTTCTTGCCGGAAACAACAACTTCGACAGCGCCGCCGCCGACGGTTGCCGTGAACTCTTTCTCTTCGAGAGCTCTCTTGTTCTCTTCCATCTGACGCTGCATTCTCTGCGCCTGCTTCATCAGGTTGTTCATATTGCCGGGCATTCCGCCGCCAAAACCGCCTCTTTTTGCCATGTTATTCTCCTATTCCTCTTCAATTTCCATCTTCACAAGATCGGATAAATCCACATAATTGTCCGTGAATTTCTGACCCTTGTCAAGTGCCTTGTACTCTATTTCCACGTCCTTGCCCGAGCACTGCCGCAGAAAATAGCGAAGCCTGTTTCTGTAGCCTTCGTCGTGCAGGAAGTGGTCCGCCGTCACATAATTGTTGAACACGATCACGAGCTGTCCGCGGTCTCCCACGCTGTGTTTGGCGGCGAGAAGAGACACTCTGGTCATGCCGGGCGGGAGCGGGAGCTTGGAAATGTACTTGGTCCAGTTGCGCACGATATCCTTGACGTCTTCGGGGACCGCCTTGGGATACTGTTTACGTGCCGCCGGCTTCTGCTGGCCGGAAGGCTGTCCCTGCTCGCCGGCAGAATTTCCGGCCGCGCCGCCGTTTCCTGCCGCTGTGCCATCCCCGGAATCTCCCCAGCTGCCGGCCGCCGGGCGCTCCGCGATCTTCTTCTCATCTTCCAGAAGTCTCTGCTCCAGTTCACGGATCCTGTTGCGCAGGGTATCCAGCTGGTCCTCCGCGCCGGTATCGCTGCCGCCCATCCGGCCTCTCGCGGCCCGGATGATAGCCATTTCCGTCAGGATCCTTCTGCTTGCGCTGTAGCGGATCTGCTCCACCAGCGATGAAAAGATGCGGATCTCGCGCATGATCTCCGACAGCTCGGATTTGCGCGCGTCCTCGATCATCTGCGCCAAATTGTCCGCAGAAATATCGAGTGAATCTTTGGTGCTCTCAGAGGCACACAAAAGCATAAGGTTTCTAAGGTACCACAAAAAGTCCGCCACAAACTGCATCATCTCCCGG
>CADCIK010000091.1 GCA_902801415.1 uncultured Lachnospiraceae bacterium | reverse complement strand
GCAAGTGCGCCTGTGGAGATCAGCGCGATCGCCGCGTCTCCCTTGATCTTGCTGTTCTCCGTGAGCCGGAGAAGCAGAAACGACGCAATGATCACGACCGGGATCGCCACCGCGAGCGGCGCCGCATTCATAGCCGTCGCGATCGCCAGCGCGCCGAAGCCGACATGGGACAGGCCGTCGCCGATCATGGAATACCTCTTGAGCACCAGCGTCACACCAAGTACTGCCGCGCAAAGCGCTACAAGAACGCCCATGCAAAGCGCCCTGACCATGAAAGGATAGGTAAACATTTCCGCGATCAGATGAAGCATTATGCCTTTCCTCCTTTCTGTTCAGACTCCGGCACTTTCCGCTCAGGACTTTCCACAGTCTCTTTAAGCGAATTCTCCGCCGGAACGCTCTCCTTCAGCCTGCCATGTTCCGGTTCAGCCGCGTTCTCTTCCTTATTGTTCTGTGTTTTGGCAGCTGCGGATGCACGGGCCGCGCCGCTCCTCTTTTTCTCCTCCTGCACAGCCGCCTTTTTCCAGATATGGACCGCTTTCTCTCCGTCCACGAAGGAGTGGTAGGCCGCGCTGTGCCTGTAGTCCTCGCGCGTGCCAAAAAACAGCTGCCGGTCCTCTCCCAGATGCAGGATGTGCGTCGCGTATTTTGCCGCCGCCTGCACATCGTGGGAGACCATAATGACCGTGATCCCCATATCGCGGTTGATCCGCTCGATCAGCTTGTACATGTTGATCGTGACAAGGGGATCCAGGCCTGCCACAGGCTCGTCCAGAAGGATCACTTTCCTGGTCGCGCACAGCGCCCGCGCAAGGAGCACCCGCTGCTGCTGTCCGCCGGAAAGATCGCGGTAGCAGCGGTCCTTAAGATCCATGATCTCCAGGGCCTGCATGTTCCTGACCGCCTTATCCTTTTCCGCTTTGCTGTAGAAGGGACGAAGCCCCATGCCGGAAAGACAGCCCGAGAGGACGACCTCCCAAACACTGGCGGGAAAGTCTTTCTGGACCGGAGTCTGCTGGGGAAGGTAACCGATCTCCCTGGCCCGCAGGTCTTCTCCGAAAGTCACGCTGCCCGCCGCCGGCTTTTTCAGCCCCAGAAGGCCTTTCATCAGCGTGCTCTTGCCCGCTCCGTTTTCTCCCATGATGCACAGGTAATCGCCCTGCTCTACCTGAAAATTCAGTCCTCGAAGAACCGTCACGCCCTCATAGGCAAAGGCCAGGTTCTCACAACTTATCAGACTCATCTCTCTTCCGCCTTTCTTCCGAGCGCCTCCTGAAGCACTTTCAGGTTCTCCGTCATCATCGTAACGTAGGTCTCCCCGTTCTCCATCTGCTCTTTGGTCAGATTGTGACAGGAATAGAAGGTTCCCGGCACTGCCCCGCTGCTCTCGCAGATCGCCCGCGCGATATTTCCGTTGGAAAATTCGATGGAAAACACAACAGGAATCTGTTCTTCTCTGACTTTATCGATCAAGAACGCCAGTGTGGACGCGCTGGGCTCCGTCTCCGATGAGCAGCCCGGAAATGCCGCGTAATACTCCAGTCCGTATTCCTCTGCAAAATATCGAATGGGAAATCTGTCCCCGAATACGATCGTCTTTAATTCCGCGTTCTCAACGATCTCGCGAAACCGCGCGTCCAGATCCAGGATCTGCGCTTCATACTCACGCGCGTTGGCTATATAGCTCTCCGCGTTTACCGGGTCGATCTCTGCCATCTTTTCAGCGATCGCCTCCGTGATCTCTGCCGCTTTCACTGGCGACGTCCAGACATGCTCGTCCGCTTCTTCGTGCTCCTCATGGGAGGAGTCGCCGCCATGCTGGTGGCTGGATTCCTCATTATGACTTTCGTCCTCGTGATGATCCTCTCCGGCCTCTTCGTGATGCTCAGCTTCATCGTGATCATGATCTTCATCGCCTTCCTCGTGTTCGTGGTCATGATCATGTCCGCGCTCTTCCATCATCCCTTCTACGATCTCTTCCTCGACCGTGTCCGTCAGGTCGACCAGGCGCAGTGTCTGCGGCCTCTTCTCTCCCATATTGTCCAGGATCCGGTCCACCCATACGTCATTCTCTCCGCCCACATAGATGAAGAGGTCACAGTTCTGGATCTCCTTGATATCCATCGGTGTAGGTTCGTAGGAATGCACCTCCTCGCCCGGCGAGAGAAGCATGCAAAGACTCACTTTGTCTCCCCCGATCGCTCTCGCGAAATCATACTGAGGAAAGATCGTTGTCACGATCTTCATGCGGCCGTCGTCCGCCGCCTCCTCAGGCGCCGCGCACCCGGTCAGGGCGGCAATCGCGAGCGTCAGAGACAAAAGCACTGCCGCAAGACCGGAAGAGAACCTCCTAATGTGTCTTGTTCCCATCAGCGTCTCCCCCTGCAGTCCCTGCAGATTCCGTAGAACAGCGTGCGCGCGCAGTCCAGCTCAAATCCGCCGTCACCGCCGGAGCCCGAAAGGCTCTGCATCGCGGCTTCAATGCGCTTTCTCTCCAAATGGACGAGTTTGCCGCACTTTTCACACTTGCAGTGCACATAGCCGGATTCACCGCCGTGTTCGCCCTTGAACTCATAGCAGGCGCCCGTGACGGAATCCACCATATATTTGTTGACAGCGCCTTCTTCCACAAGGCGGTCCAGCTGGCGGTAGATCGTCGCGACGCCGATCGAGACGCCGCGGACCCGCAGCCGGTCCAGGATCTGGCCCGCGGTCATATGCTCTCCCTCATTCTGCTGCAGGATCGAAAGAATCTGCTCCCTGTGCCTGCTCTTATATGGCATTCTCGTGCTCATGATAAGCTCCTTTTTTCAAAATCATGCCCAAAATCGAAAATGATTCTCATTTTTAATTTCCAGAATTCTAATTATATTAGGAATCGTGCGTCTGTCAATAGAAAGATTTGGCGCAGCTAATGCGCGCGGTGTCGATCCGCATGGGTTTAATGTCAAAAAACAGCCCCCGGAGCTTCCGGGGACTGTCTCTTTATGATCTGTCTTCAACTTGGGCCTGATCCGCTCTGTGTTACGCGATGGAGATCACTTTATAGTCGCGGTCTTCGACAGCTTCCTTGAGCTTGTCATCCGCAACATCGCCGCTCAGTGTGACGACAGCTGTGCCTTCCTTGTGGCTGACATCCGCAGATGCGACGCCGTCGATCTTCTCCAGGACCTTCTTCACGGTTGCCTCACAGTGCTCACACATCATACCCTCGATCTTCATTGTCTTTGTCATTGCTGCTTCCTTTCTGCTGCGTTCGGCAGCCTCTCTTTCTTTGTTATATTCTGATAAAAGCTTTCCATCCGCATCCGTACTGACCGGACTCTTCAGCTTTTCATCCTTACTGCTGCTTCTCATGTCAAATCCGTTGAGCCGCAGCGCGTTGGTGACCACGCAGAAGCTGGACAGGCTCATAGCCAGCGCTCCCAGCATGGGACCCATGGTGATCCCCAGAGGGCTCAATGCGCCTGCCGCCACGGGGATCAGGATCGAATTGTAGATCAGCGCCCAGAAAAGGCCCCACAGGATCGTCTTGTAGGTCTTGCGGCTGAGCCTGATCGCTGCACTTACATCGGTCAGTCTGCTGTTCATCAGGACCACGTCGGCCGCGTCGATCGCTACGTCTGTCCCCGCGCCGGCCCTTCTCCTGCAGGCGGCGGATGATCTCCTCCTTGCCGTCAGGCAGCACGCCTGCCACAACTTCGTTTACGCCGGCCAGTTTGCCGATCGCCTCGGCCGTCTTCTGGTTGTCGCCTGTGAGCATGACTACGTGGATGCCCATATTCTGCAGTTCCCGGACCGCCTGCGCACTGTCTTCCTTGATGGGATCCGCTACAGCGATGATGCCGAGCAGCTTTCCCTCTCTGGCAAAATACAGCGGTGTTTTGCCCTCGTTGGCAAGACGGCCCGTCAGATCTGCCAGATACTTGAGCCATCTGACCATGTCTCCGGAATTGCCGCGCTGTGCATTCAACTTGGTGAGGATGAATTTCTCGCTGCCGCCCACGATCCACGCGCCGTCGATCACGGCGGACAGACCGTTTCCGGGAAGCGCCCGGAAGTCCTGTATTTCCTTTGCTTTTACGCCGCCTGTGTATTCCACGATGGCTCTGGCCAGCGGATGCTCGCTCTGCGCTTCCAGTGCTCCGGCCAGATAGAGCAGCTCCTTCTCGTCAACGCCTTCAGCAGGGATCACTTCCGTCACAACAGGATGCCCGCTGGTGATCGTGCCGGTCTTGTCCAGCGCCACGATCTGCACATTTCCGGTCTCCTGCAGCGCTTCCGCTGTCTTGAAGAGAATACCGTGT
>CADCIK010000090.1 GCA_902801415.1 uncultured Lachnospiraceae bacterium | reverse complement strand
GCGCTCTTTGTCATAGCCTTCCGTGCGAAGCATCTGGTTGAGTGTGCTGAAGCGCGCGTAGACGCGTCTTCGAAGCACCGCCTGTTTGAGCGACGGATAGGCCTTTACGACGGCGTGTCCCATCTTGTCGGTCATCTCCAGAAGGTCGAGCTTTCTGGGGGTGAAGACGCTGTTGACGATGGAATTCATGTGGTACATGTAGTGATACTTGGACTCATAGCCCACGGCGATGCCTTCGCTGCACTGCATGATCAGCGCATAGGTCGTGCCGATGTCTTCGAAGATCTTGCCCTTGGGATAGGAGACCGTGTCGAACAGGCTCTTGTGATAGAGCTTGGCCCAGGCGGACGTGTCGATCACATCGTGATAGAGAAGTCTTCCCAGACACTTTTCGATGGACATATTCTCGTCGCCGTCACTTCCGTAATCCCTGACAGAGCCGTTGTCGAACTCCGTCATGTGCTGGCAGATGGACATGCGCGTGCCGTACTTTTCAATGAGGCTGTACAGGTACTCGATGTAATCGCTGTCGACATAGTCGTCCGGATCGATGCAGGCGATGTATTCGCCCTCCGCGTGTTCGATCCCGTAGTTGCGGGCATCGGAGAGACCTCCGTTTTTCTTGTGCAGGGCCTTGACGCGAGGGTCTTTCGCGGCGTATGCGTCGCACATGGCGGGGCAGTTGTCCGGGGACCCGTCGTCTACCATCAGGACCTCCAGATTCTCATAAGTCTGACCCAGGACGGCTTCCATACAGCGGTCAAGATACTGCTCTATATTGTAAATCGGTAAAATGATGGAAATCAGCGGCCGGTTCATAGCAATTCCTCAGGTTTCATTGATCAATACGGTACCTTTTATTATACCGCATTACGGAGGCTTTTGCCTTACTTTTTGTACTTGCGGTAAGCTTCTTCTACAGAAAGACCGTCCGCTCTGGAGAGTCTGTACTCCTCATCGACGGCCTGGCAGAAGAGGGCCATTTCTTCCTTGAGTCCCAGGCGGTTCGCGACGCCCACGGACATTCTCCATGTGTCGAGGCAGCGCTGCGTCTCCTTCTCATCGGCGGTGGAGTGCTGGATGCCAAAGAATTTCTTGTGGTAGGAGTCCGACTTGCAGGTGTCAAAATACCGCCGGACCGCATTGCGGACTTCCATCCGGAAAGCATCCGCCATATTCTCATCCGAATGGACGCGCTCATCGCCTTCCATGTCCTTGATGATCCCGCGGACTTCCTTCGTGTAGAGTCCGGGGAAGATGACGCCTCTCTTGAAGAGATACATAAAGGTAAGGAGCGCCATCATAAAATGATCTACTTTCCTTGAGGGATCCTTGGAATCGGTATAGCGGTAAGAGTATAATCCTTTGCGGTAGGAGAGAACAGGATCATCGGATCCTGCCGCCTCTTCATAGGCGTTCAGGTATTCCAGTCTTCTGACCGGATCAAGCTCTTCATAATATGATTCAAGGAGTTCCGAGTGTGCAGTCATAAGTCACCTCCACTGTTCAAATTCATTCAATAATGCTATTATACAGACAGTTATGTAATATGACACGGATTAAATTTCGTATAGAAGAACACTTTAAACAATGCGGCCGCGATACGCGGGGCTAACAGGAAAGCCGCAGGCACAAGGAGGCAGGATATGCTTAAAGACCCGGTCAAGACCAAGAATGAAATCGTACAGTGGATCAGAGACTATTTTGAAGAGAACGGCAAAGGCTGCAAGGCTGTCATCGGAATTTCCGGCGGCAAGGATTCCAGCATTGCGGCGGCGCTGTGTGCAGAAGCGCTCGGCAAGGAACGCGTTGTCGGCGTCCTGATGCCCAACGGCGTGCAGAGTGATATCTCCGATTCCAGAAAGCTCGTGGAATTCCTCGGGATCCCCTATGTGGAGCTCAATATCGGAAACGCTTTCCAGGCTATGAAAGCCATGCTGACAGACAGCAAGGAGCTGCTGGCCCTGAGCGGAACAGACGGCATCACAAGAGATACGGAGATCAACCTTCCTCCCAGGCTCCGCATGTCCACACTCTATGCAGTCGGACAGATGCTGCCCGGCGGCGCCAGAGTCGTCAACACATGCAACGCGTCCGAGGACTATGTAGGCTATTCCACCAAGTACGGCGATGCAGCCGGCGACTTCAGCCCTCTGTCTCATCTCCTGGTTCATGAAGTGCGCCAGGTAGGTGATGTTCTGGGACTTCCCGAGGACCTTGTACACAAGACCCCTTCCGACGGACTCAGCGGACAGGACGACGAGCAGAAGCTCGGGTTTACTTATGCTATGCTTGACAAATATGTGCTGACAGGTGTCTGTGAGGACGAGGCGATCAGGAACAAGATTGACCGCCTGCACAGGATCAACCTGCACAAGCTTCGCCTGATGCCTGCTTATGAGCCCGCTGAAACAACCCGCACAGCCGAGTAATGAAATTTCTCAAAAGCAGCCGACGCTTTCTGCCGGCTGCTTTTCTGAGTGATCCGTTTTTGGAGGAACCTCAAGAATGTTTGACAAAAGACTCATGGAATTGTGCCCGGAGAGCCGCAAGTTCATTGTGGGCAACATTGTGCTGCAGTGGATCGAGCTCTTCCTCAACGCGGTCATGATCGGGCTGATCGCCAGTGCGGCGGAGAAACTCTACCGCAGGGAAATGACCGCAGCCGACGCGATCCTGCCTGTTGTGATCATCGCGGTCACGATCCTGGTCCGCTTTTTCACGTCCCGCTATGCTGTGCGTATGAGCTATCTGGCGTCCAGGACCGTAAAGCGCAAGATGCGCGACCTGATCTACAAAAAGCTACTGAAGCTGGGTATGAGTTACCGCGAGAAGGTGACCACCGCCGAACTGGTACAGGAGGCGGTCGAGGGAGTTGACCAGCTGGAGAGCTATTTTGGCCAGTATGTGCCACAGTTCTTCTATGCGTTCCTTGCACCCATCACGTTGTTCGCTATGTTCACCGCTGCGGGGAGTCTGCGCACGGCTGTAGTTCTGCTGATCTGCGTCCCGCTGATCCCGGGAACCATTATGATGGTGCAGAAGATCGCCAAGAAAATCCTGGCCAAATATTGGGATCAGTATACACAGCTGGGCAGCGCCTTTCTGGAAAACCTGCAGGGAATGACAACGCTCAAGATCTATCAGGCGGACGAATACAAGCATCAGAAGATGAATGAGGAGTCCGAGCACTTCCGCGTCGTGACTATGAAAGTGCTGACAATGCAGCTCAATTCGATCATTATCATGGACCTGCTTGCTTATGGCGGCGCAGCCGTCGGCATCGTTCTGGCGACTCGTGAATTCATGACAGGATCTCTGAGCCTGTCAGCCTGTCTGTTCATGATCCTTCTCTCGGCGGATTTCTTCCTCCCTATGAGAAGGCTGGGAAGCTATTTCCACGTGGCCATGAACGGAATGGCAGCCAGTGACAGGATCTTTACCTTCCTGTCACTCGAGGAGCCTCCGGAATGCACGGCGGTCTTCCCCGAGCGCGGCGGCAATTTCCTCTTAAAGAGCGTGAGCTTTTCCTACGACGGAGAGCGGGAAGTCCTGCGCAGAGTCAACATGCAGATCCCCAGAAACAGCTTTATCGGTATCGTAGGAGAGAGCGGAAGCGGCAAATCCACGATCGCGTCGCTCCTTACCGGCCGCAATACAGTGGAGAGCGGTTCGATCCTGATCGACGGCGTGCCTCTCTCCGAGTGCTCGGAAGAGAGCGTTATGAAGGGGATCACATATATCGGGACCAACTCCTATTTCTTCAAGGGATCGGTCAGGGACAACCTGCTTATGGGCGATCCTTCCGCGACAGATGACAAGCTGTGGCAGGTCCTTTCCGAGTGCAGGATGGATGAATTCCTTCGGAGCGAGGGAAATGACGGACTTGATACAATGCTCACGGAAAACGCGCAGAACCTGTCGGGCGGACAGAAGCAGCGCCTGGCCCTCGCCAGAGCGCTCCTGCATGACAGCCCGGTCTATATATTTGACGAGGCGACCAGCAATATCGATGTGGAGAGTGAGGAGATCATTCTCAAGGGAATCCGCGCGCTTGCAGGACATAAGACTGTGATCCTGATCTCACACCGGCTTGTAAACTCCCGCGCCGCGGACCGTATCTTTGTCATGGAGAACGGAAAGGTCGCGGAGAGCGGCACCCACAGAGAACTCATGAAGTGGGGCGGCGTCTATTCTGTCCTGTGGAGGACTCAGCAGAAGCTGGAGCGCTTCGGACGGGATGAGGACTCCGGAGAAGAGTGGCTCACCGGTGAAATGGAGAAGATCGCTGCCACCGGAGAGATCAATCTGACCGGTAAGATTGGTAATACAGGGAGCATCGGAAGTACCGGAAATATTGGAAACACCGGTAAGATCGGCAGCACAGGAAGTATAGGAAAAATCGTGGAAGGAGGTGATCTGAATGACCAATGAACGTTCTACAGGCACTTCCTCCAAACTGGCAACACTGCTCAAGATGATGGGACTTGTAAAACCGCTCTCAGGCTTTATGGCGCTGGCAGTGGTATCGGGAACGCTGGCTTATCTGGCTGTGCAGTTCATTCCGGTTCTCGGCGGGTACGCGATCCTGGATGGACTGGGACTGGACGTGCCGATCCCGTCTGCAACCATTTGGATCATACTGCCCCTTCTGGCACTGCTCCGCGCGGTGCTGCGCTTCACTGAGCAGCGCCTCAACCACTTTATCGCGTTTAAGCTTTTGGCGCTTGTCCGCGACCGCGTTTTCGGCGCGCTCAGAAGACTCTGCCCGGCCCGGCTGGAAGGCAGGGATAAGGGAGAACTGGTATCTCTGATCACAGCGGACGTGGAGCTTCTGGAAGTGTTCTATGCGCATACGATCTCGCCCATCTGTATCGCCTTTATCGTAGAGGCAGTGATGTGCGTTTACATCGGATCCTTCCACGTCGGGCTTGGGATCCTGGCGCTCGCCGCCTATCTGTGTGTGGGCATCGCGGTGCCGCTCATTATTTCTTCGATCAGCGGCAATATGGGAGAGAAAGTGCGGCAGCAGTCCGCGGAACTTGCCTCCTGCGTCCTTGAGAATATCCGCGGACTGGACGAGACGATCCAGTACGGCAGCAGCAAGGAGCGGATGACCGCAATGCGCAAAAAGACCAAGGCGCTGCAGTGGCACCAGAGTTCGCTCAACCGCCTGACAGGCCTCAATCTTGCGATCGCAAATTCGTTCATTCTGGTTTTTGACATACTGATGGCGGTCACAGCGGGACTGCTGTACCTGCACGGAAAAGTCGGCTTCGACGGATTCCTGCTGCCGGTTCTGGCCATGCTTTCCTCCTTTGGGCCTGTGTCTGCGCTGGCAAGCCTTGGCACGACGCTGCAGAACACGACAGCTTCCGGTGCCCGCATTCTGGCGATCATCGAGGAAGAGCCCGAGACAGAGGAGATCACCGGTCATGAGGAAGTGGAATTCCGCGGCGCGGAGTGCAAGATGGTCACCTTCCGCTACGGAAGCGAAAAGACCGAAGACGGCTGCAGTACACCTGCTGTTCTGCGCAACTTCTCCCTGAGCATACCGGAGAACCAGATCATCGGCATCGTGGGAGAGAGCGGATGCGGCAAGTCCACACTGCTCAAGCTCCTGATGCGTTTCTGGGAGGTGCAGAAAGGCAGGATCGCGATCATGGGGCAGGATCCTGATGACCCTGACAACGCGAAGGCATCCACGTATGGTACCGGCAAAGCAGTACCGATCAATATCAATGAGATCAACACCTCCAACCTGCGGGAAATGGAGAGCTATATGACGCAGGAGACCCAGATGTTCAAGGATACGATCGCCGGCAATATCAGGGTGGCCAAGCTTGACGCGACGCAGGAGGAGATCGAGGAGGCGTGCAGGAAAGCATCGCTGCATGACTGGATCATGACCCTTCCGGATGGATACGAATCAAACGTGGGCGAGCTCGGTGATACACTCTCCGGCGGCGAGAGACAGAGAATCGGCCTGGCAAGGGCATTCTTACATGGCGCTCCCTTCCTTCTTCTCGACGAGCCTACCAGCAACCTTGACAGCCTCAATGAGGCGGTCATTCTCAAGGCGCTCAAGGAGGAGTCCAAGGGCCGAACAGTGCTGCTTGTCTCACACAGGAAATCGACCATGAGAGTGGCGGACGTAGAGATCGGAATGTGAAATGATCGATGAGAATTAAAAAGGAGGTGCCGTGTATGCAGTTTTTCTGCAGACACGGCGCCTCCTTTAATGATGCGATATTAATAGGGAGATTGGCATGTGACCGGCTGCGGTCACATGGAGATCAGTCCGAATGCGTTCGCGATGGAACTTAAGAGGATGATCGCGACGAAAAGCGGCGCGATATAACG
>CADCIK010000089.1 GCA_902801415.1 uncultured Lachnospiraceae bacterium | reverse complement strand
ATTCGCTATCTCACTGACACGTTCAAGCACTACAAAAGAAGAGATGCAGATAAGACCGCCGCAGAATATCATTAAGATTACTGAATTTTGGGAGGATCTGATCATGATGAAAAAGTTGGCAGCAATGCTTCTCACAGGCGTGATGGCAGTTTCACTCGCAGCCTGCGGCGGCTCTACAGCGCCCGCAAGCAGTGACAGCGCAGCAGCGGATGAGGCAGTTGAGGAAGTCCAGGAAGAGACCGAAGAGGAAGCAGACGCGACAGAAGGTGAAACCGTTGAAGAAACCGCTAATGACGAAGTTAAATTTGTAGTCGGTTTTGACGCTGAGTATCCGCCTTACGGATATCTCGATGAAGCAACCGGCGATTATACAGGATTCAACTGGGACAACAAGGACGCAGAGATCGACAGCGGCTCTATTGACTGCATCTGGAACGGCATGACCTACACAGGCCGTGAAGCAGAGTACACATGGTCTGATCCTTATGTCAACAACTCTATCGTAATGGCAGTTCTCGCGGATTCCGATATCCAGACACTGGCAGACCTTGCAGGCAAGGTAGTCATCACACAGTCCGAATCCTCCGCAGAGACAGCACTGAATGGTGATGATCTCGCAGACCTCCGCGCAACCTTCGCGGATCTGCAGCGCAATCCCAGCTACAACACCTGCTTCACAGATATGCAGGCAGGCGCTGTAGACGCGATCGCGGTTGATATCGGTGTTGCGCAGTACCAGATGAGAAACAACCCTGACAAGTTCCGTATCCTTGAAGAGCCCATCGCTGCTGAGCAGTATGCGATCGCATTCAAGCTTGGCAACGAGGAACTCAGAGACCAGGTTCAGGAGACTTATGACGAGATGCTGGCAGACGGCACAGTCATGGAAATTGCCCAGCATTATGCTGACGACAACCTGCCCGATATGCTGATCACCGAGAAGTGATCCGGCAGTAAACGCGGGATCCCTGAGCTGCTGAGCATGAACAGTTTGTGCAAAGCTGTATAAATGGGATCATACCAAGGCACGTTTGATCGCCTGCGCCCCATGAAGGGGCACAGGCGGTCTTTCTTATCCTTATGACCTCAGACCCCGCCTCACGGCGATGAGCGCAAGCGGCGGGTTGTTCACTAAAACGAAAGGGAAATCATGAGTCTTATAACTGTCATGCAGCAGATCGCTTCCGGATTCGGCGCTACGCTGCTCATTTTCTTCTGTACGCTTCTTTTCTCCATGCCGCTGGGTGTAATCGTGGCACTTGGAAGAATGAGTAAATTTAAACCGCTTTCGCTGGTGATCCAGGGAATCATCTCCGTTCTGAGAGGAACTCCGCTGATGCTGCAGCTGATCGTGGTATTCTATGGTCCGTATTACGCGTTCGGCATCAAATTGTCCACCAACTGGAGACTGTATGCGACGCTGATCGGATTTTCTATCAACTATGCAGCTTACTTCGCGGAGATCTTCCGCGCGGGAATCCAGAGTATCCCTGTGGGACAGACAGAAGCGGCCACAGTACTTGGATATACCAAAGTACAGACCTTCCTTAAGATCATATTCCCGCAGATGATCAAGCGCACGATCCCCCCTGTAACCAACGAAGTCATCACCCTGGTAAAGGACACCTCCCTCTCATTTGTACTTGCTTATCAGGAAATGTTCACGTATGCTAAACAGGTGTCTGCTGCAATGTCCAGCCTGATGCCGCTCTTTGTGGCCGGTGTATTCTATTACATCTTCAACCTTGTAGTCACGATCGTGATGGACCGCATTGAGAAGGCCCTTAGCTATTACAATTGACGGAGGCAGCGGATATGAGTTTATTTGAGATCAAAAACGTAAGTAAATCTTTTGGTGATCTGAAGGTCCTCAACGATATCACTGTTTCTGTGGATAAAGGTGAAGTTGTAGCCATTATCGGTCCTTCCGGCAGCGGTAAGTCTACGCTTCTTCGCTGTGCGACCATGTTGGAGACAATGGACAGCGGTGAGCTGATCTACCACGGCGAGAAAGCTGCCGCGAACGACGCGGAAGGCAAGGCTGTTTATGCATCAAATGCTGAGCTTCGCAAGATCAAGAGCTATTTTGGCCTTGTATTCCAACAGTTCAACCTGTTTCCGCACTACGACGTGCTCAAGAACCTCTGTGACGCTCCGATCCATGTGCAGAAGAGAAACAAGACGGAAGTCGTGAAGGAAGCCATGGCACTCATTGCTAAGATGGGCCTCGAGGGCAAGGAACACTACTATCCTCAGCAGCTTTCCGGTGGCCAGCAGCAGCGTGTCGCGATCGCGAGAGCACTGTGCATGAATCCGGACATTCTGTTTTTTGACGAGCCGACGTCGGCACTGGATCCGGAGCTGACCGGAGAGATCCTCAAGGTCATCCGCCAGCTGGCGCAGGAGCATATGACAATGGTCATCGTCACCCATGAGATGGCGTTTGCCAGAGACGTGGCTGACAGGGTGATCTTCATGGACGGCGGTTATATTGTTGAAGAGGGCCGTCCCGAGGACGTGATCACAAATCCTACGGAGGAGAGAACGAAGAGATTTCTTGCAAGATTTGCCGAAAACGGCTGATGAAGGAGTGAGACAGCAATGAAGTGGACAGTAGTGATGGCAGATCCGGCCGGAAACAGGACGGCTATTGTGCGGTATGGCGTTCCCAAGGCGGAGCGGGCTAAAGTGGCAGCGGCGATCATGGCCGACCCGACACTGAAGGCTGAGCAGGTAGGCTTTGAGACAAGACCCCGTTACGGCGACTGTATTGGAAGGCTGGAGATGGCGGGCGGCGAGTTCTGCGGAAACGCAGCCAGATCCTTTGGCTATCTGCTGTGCAGGGAGAAAGGGATCGACCACTGCAAGATCGAGATGTCCGGAACAAGGGACAAGTTGGAAGTGATCTGTGACCTTGACAGGGAAACAAGCGCAGCGCAGATGCCGATGCCGGAGAAACTGGAAATGGCAGGAGAGGACGCAGATAATCTGTATCCCCTGGTGGTCTCGAGAGGGATCACGCATATGATCTGCACGGACAGGGAATTCGATGAGGCGTTCGCAAGGCGTATGATCGAGAAGTTCGGCGGAAATTACAGCGCATTCGGCGTGCAGTTTGTAAACGGGGATAACCTGACACCCGTTGTCTACGTCGCCGGTACCGATTCAATCTGCTTCGAGTCCTCCTGCGGGAGCGGCTCACTGGCAGCGGCCTGGTTCATGACCAGAGATAAAGAAGACGGATTCCACAGCTACAGCTTTGAAGAGCCCGGCGGTACGATCATCGTCAACCTCGCAAAGAGGCAGGGACGATATGCCGGAACGGTTGGCGGAAAGCTCACGCTGGAAGAACCGGTGGAAATGGAGATGGACGACTGAGCCCGGATCAATAAAAAGACACAACGCAAAAGCCCTTCGCATAGCGAAGGGCTTTTTTGAAAGGGGGAAATGTAAATCTTGTTAAACATTGAGAGTTATTAAAGAGGGGGAAATGTTTCTCTCTGTTTACAAGTAATACTATACACGAAAGTTGTTATAAAACTATTTATAAAGAATGAAAAACTTATAAAGTTTTCAGAAAAAAATGAGAAATCAGAAATTGAGTATTTTGGCTGAAAAACAGAGCTTTTGCATGCATTTTTTGTGCAAAAGATGCAAAAGCATAGTATAATGTGTATATGAAACGCTAGGATAGTCAATACAGCGGAGCTTTTTAAGGCACTGCTGCAGATCGGAGGTGTATATGCAGACTTATACCAAAATGAGGTCGAGAAAATTCCCGGATGTCATTATGAAGGTCATTCCCGGTCATTTTGTAACACCGAACTCCCATATCAATTACTATATCGATATGACGACTATGCGGACCAGACAGAGCGAGGCCAAGGCGGCGGCGCGGGCCATGGCCAGCACCTACGCTGCAACAACGATCGTTGATACGATCGTCTGCATGGACGGAATGGAAGTGATCGGCGCTTATCTGGCTGATGAATTGACGCAGGCAGGCGTTATGTCCATGAACGCGCACAAGACGATCTACGTCTATTCCCCCGAGTTTGACAACCGCGGCCAGATGATCTTCCGTGAGAACTCGGAGATGATGATCAAGGGCAAGCATGTACTTCTGCTTCTGGCTTCTGCGACGACAGGACAGATTATCGTTCCTACACAGCGTCTGAATGCAAGCTCTGCAAGAACCACGTTCCGATCGATGCGATCTGCAACAGCTTCGGATATTCCAAGCTGCATTAGTCTGCAATACACCGCACGACCTTCCGACTTCATACAGATTACTTCAGGCTGCCATCTTCAACAGGGATTGACAGCCTGTTGTTTTGGAATTCTCCATCATAGATTGACTTTGCAATTATTCTGAAACAGAGTATACTTAATATGTAATAGTTTCTTAAAATAAGAGAAACTATGTTTAAAACACAGTTAATATACTCCGCAGAGGAAGCTTTGATGGCAAATAAAGAGAAAGGCTTTATAAAGAACGGCGACCGCTTCAGAGGCGAGCACCGCACATATAGAGGAGAAATACTGGCAGCCCTGATCATCATCGTGATCGTGATCGCTATTGCGTTTCGGGTCAACCAGATCTTTTACGGATTCGATAATCCGCAGATCACGCCGGCCGGCACGTCGAACGCCGGGAAAGATGAAGGAGCTGCAAAACCGCCGGCCGGATTCAGGCAGTCGCCAGACTGGAAGCTGATGCTGGTGAATCACGATCATCCTCTTGAGAAGGATTTTGACGGAGAGCTGACAGAGCTCCGATACGGACAGAGTGTGGACAGCAGGATCTATCCGGACCTTCAGGAGATGTTCGACGAAATGCGGGAAAACGGCCTGTCCCCCCGCGTTGTGCAGGGTTACAGATCCTACAGTGAGCAGGAGAACCGTCTTAGGAGTAAGATCAGCGAATACATGAGCTACGGCAAGAGCAAAGAAGAGGCGGAAAGGCTTGCGCTGCAATGGGAAGCGGCGCCCGGTACCAGCGAGCATGAGCTCGGGATCTGCGTGGACATCTCCAGTGAAACGGGAGAGAACGCGTCGGCCAACGAAGTGTGGAACTGGATGGACGAGAACTGCTGGAAATACGGGTTCATCAAACGTTATCCCAACAATAAATCGCAGATCACTGGCGTAAGGGGCGAACCCTGGCATTATCGTTACGTCGGTGCAGAAGCGGCTGAGGAGATCATGAAAAAGGGCATAACACTGGAAGAATATCTCGGCGCAGTGCCGGTAAAGTGACCGGGCAAGGCGGGAATTAGTCACAAGAGGCCCCTGATGCAGATCTTTTTAATGATCAATTTATCTAAAGTTAAGAAAGTCGTCACAAGGAATACACGAAATCGAATAGAATAATAAACTATAAGAGAAACAACAACAGCGCAGTGCTGCAAGGAACTCGAGCATATTGGGGAC
>CADCIK010000088.1 GCA_902801415.1 uncultured Lachnospiraceae bacterium | reverse complement strand
GTTATGAAATATCCATGACACTGGCTTTTCTTACTGAGATATACCAAGTGAAAAACCTTGGATTTTCAACAAAAACTACTTGATTATATGAGGAGGATGAACCCGATGTATATTACCTGTCTTGATTTGGAAGGAGTCCTGGTACCGGAGATCTGGATCGCATTCTCGGAAGTGAGCGGCATCCCGGAGCTCAGAAGAACAACAAGGGATGAGCCCGACTACGACAAGCTCATGAAGTGGAGGATCGGCATACTCAAAGAACACGGCCTGGGGCTTAATGAGATCCAGGATGTGATCCGCAGGATCGAACCCCTTCCCGGCGCGAAGAAGTTCCTGGATGAGCTGCGCTCCTTCACGCAGGTGATCATCGTAAGCGACACCTTTACAGAATTTGCCACGCCCCTTATGGAGAAGCTGGGATGGCCGACCCTGTTCTGCAATTCGCTGGAGGTCGCCCCGAATGGCGAGATCACCGGATACAAAATGCGCACGCAGAAGTCCAAGCTCAGCACGGTCAAAGCATTGCAGTCCATAGGGTTTGAGACTATCGCCAGCGGTGACAGCTACAACGATCTGGATATGATCCTGAACAGTAAGGCCGGCTTCCTTTTCCGCTCCACAGAGAAGATCAAGCAGGACTATCCGCAGCTTCCCGCGTTTGAGGAGTACGGCGATCTGATGGCTGCGATCAAAAAGGCGATGGAAAACTGACGGATCACAATAGTTCTTTATTTAGCAATAAAGAGCAACGGGCATAAATATGCCTGCTGCTCTTTTTTTGTATGCCTGCTATTAATAATTATTCAATTCCTGGAGTATTGCTCCGAATTAAAGCGGTTGGAACAAACCATGTAAATAAGCCGATGAAATCGGTTACAATGTATTCTTTTCAGTACAATTCTGGAATGAAAATTTATTATATTGTGAATTTAACCAAAAAATAAATTTAGTTTATAAATCTATATTGCATATTAACCAATAAGGTGGTAATATATACCTAAGTTAAATAAGAGTTTTGCCTGGAGAGGAGAGAATATGGCAGTAATTGGGATTGGGGATCCTGTTGCTATTGTCGTGTTTTCTTTTTTTTATGCAAAATGAGGAACTGTATGGGTAGAGAATTTGTTGAAGCGATCGAAGCAGCGCCTATCGTGGCTGCAGTAAAGGATGACAACGGACTGGAAATGTGTCTGAAGTCGGATATTGACGCAGTGTTTATTCTGTACGGTGATATCTGCACAATATCCGATATCGTTGCCAGGGTAAAGGATGCGGGAAAGATAGCCATGGTCCACATGGACCTGATCAATGGACTCAGTTCCAAGGATATTTCTACAGACTTTATCCGCAAATACACCAGGGCAGACGGCATCATTACCACGAAGGGTAATCTGATCACACACGCGAAGGAAATCGGGCTGGCGACTGTGCTGCGGTACTTTGTACTGGACAGCATGGCTCTTATCAATATTGAGAAGCAGTCGCATCACAGCCGCGAATCCCAGCCGGATATGATCGAGATCCTTCCCGGAGTCATTATTCCCAAGATGATCAGGAAGATCCGCTCCATGAGCAGGGTGCCTGTGATCTGCGGAGGACTGATCCAGGAGAAGGAGGATGTCCTGAATGCGCTGGCAAGCGGTGCAACGGCGATCTCAACAACATGCTCGGACGTATGGTTCATGTAATGGGGACATGCCGGCATGCGGGGGCGTGACGGCAAAGTTAGAAGGAGGTATTCTATGGCAAAGTATGTAATGGCATTGGACGCAGGTACGACCAGTAACAGATGTATCCTCTTCAACGAGAAGGGCGAGATCTGCAGCATGGCGCAGAAAGAGTTCACACAGTATTATCCTCAGCCCGGCTGGGTAGAGCATGATGCAAGTGAGATCTGGCAGACACAGCTCTCTGTTGCTCGTCAGGCTATGAAGAATGTCGGAGCTACATACGAAGACATCGCAGCAATCGGCATCACCAACCAGCGTGAGACCGTTATCGTTTGGGACAGAAAGACAGGCCAGCCTGTATATCACGCGATCGTATGGCAGTGCCGCAGAACTGCTGACATGAAGGCAGAGCTGATGGAGAAATATCCTGACATCGCTGACAGTGCTTATCACAAAACCGGTCTTGTATTTGACCCTTATTTCTCCGGCACAAAGCTTCGCTGGATCCTGAACAATGTTGAGGGACTTCGCGAGAGAGCAGAGGCAGGCGAGCTTGCATTCGGTACTGTTGACAGCTGGCTGATCTACAAGCTGACCAAGGGCAAAGTACACGCAACCGATTATTCCAACGCTTCCAGAACTCTTCTTTTCAACATCAACACCTGTGAGTGGGATGACGAGCTCTGCGAGAGACTTGAAGTTCCGAAGAGCATGCTTCCCGAAGCTAAGGCTTCCAGCGCAGATTTCGGCGAGTCCGATCCCGAGTTCTTCGGCGGCCCGATCCCGATCCGCGGCGTAGCAGGCGACCAGCAGGCAGCTCTGTTCGGACAGACATGCTACACACCCGGCGAGGCTAAGAACACCTATGGTACCGGCTGCTTCATGCTGATGAACATCGGCGAGAAGCCTCTGTATCCCAACAACGGCCTTCTGACCACGATCGCATGGGGCCTTGACGGCAAGGTCGAGTACGCTCTGGAAGGTTCCGTATTCGTAGCAGGCGCGGCTATCCAGTGGCTGCGCGACGAGCTCAAGCTCGTTGACCAGTCTCCGGATTCCGAGTACTTCGCGACCAGAGTCAAGGATACCAACGGCTGCTATGTCGTTCCCGCATTCACCGGCCTGGGCGCTCCTTACTGGGATCCCTACGCTCGCGGAGCGATTGTCGGACTTACCCGCGGTGTCAACAAATATCACCTGATCCGTGCTACCCTTGAGTCCCTGGCATTCCAGACCAGCGATGTCCTGGCAGCTATGGAAGAGGGATCCGGCGTAAGGCTGAGCGCTCTGAAAGTCGACGGCGGCGCTTGCAAGAACAACTTCCTGATGCAGTTCCAGTCCGATATCATCAACGCGAAGGTCGAGAGGCCTGAGTGCGTCGAGACCACCGCTATGGGCGCTTCCTACCTGGCAGGCCTTGCAGTGGGCTTCTGGGACAGCAAGCAGGATGTCATCAAGAACTGGGCTCTCGACAAGGAATTCATTCCTAAGATGGAAAAAGATGCCAGAGAAGCTGAGCTCAAGCAGTGGAAGAAGGCTGTCAGCAAGACTCTCGGATGGGCGAAAGACTGAATATAAGCAGGAAAACTGCCTGATCAGATCTAGACGCATTGCATAAGTAAATCTGGATATTCCCGGTCTGCGGGCTAGGGGTGAAGGCCCGCAGAACCGGTTCAGTCAAAGGACTGTGAATATCAATAAAGTAATTCATGTTTTTATTAAGAAAGGGGTAAAATTATGCAGGCTTATTTAGCAGAATTTATCGGAACAGCTATGCTGGTTCTTCTCGGTGACGGCGTTTGCTGTAACGTCAGCCTTAAGGGCTCCGGAATGAAGGGCGGCGGAAATGTACACATCCTTATCGGATGGGGCATGGCAGTCATGGTTCCCGCATTCTCATTCGGCGCTATGTCCGGCGCTCACTTCAATCCCGCAGTTACCATCGGCGCTGCAATGCGCGGCGGCATGAGCTGGGGTCTTGTTCCTGGATATATCATCGCTCAGATGCTCGGCGGTTTCGTAGGCGCTGCGATCCTGATGGTTCTCTATGGCGATCAGATCAAAGAGACAGCTGATGACGGCACAGTCCGCGGCTGCTTCTGCACAGGACCTTCCATCCGCAACACAGTTAACAACTTCCTGTCTGAGTTCGTAGCTACATTCGTTCTGGTATTCACACTTGCATCCATCCCCGGCGAAGCTGGTGCTTCCGGAGTTTCATGGGTTCTGGTATACGGCGTCATCGAATGAACGCAGCAAGAGATGCTGCTCCTCGTTTCGCATATCAGGTTCTTGCTCCTAACTTCGGCAAGAAGGATCCCGACTGGGCATATGGCTGGATTCCGGTAGTAGCTCCTATCTGCGGCGCAGTAGTTGCTTCTCTGCTTTTCATGGCTCTTCACTGATAACAGTGGCCCAATATAAACTTAATAGTACTTGATAGTGTTAATTAGCTAAAGTGGAGGACGGTGGTAACCTACCGCCCTCCCTTTGCGCTCAAACGAAAGGAGATGAGTCCGTGTTATACGATGTAATCATCATCGGTGCCGGCGTCACAGGCTCTGCAGTTGCAAGAGAACTGTCCCGTTATAAACTCAATGTCTGCGTTTTGGATAAGGAAGAAGATGTCTGCTGCGGAACTTCCAAGGCAAACAGCGCGATCGTCCATGCAGGCTTTGATGCGGCAGTCGGTTCACTGATGGCACGCTTTAATGTCCGCGGCAATGAGATGATGGGAGATCTGGCCAGAGATCTGGATATCCCCTTCAAGAGAAACGGCGCTATGGTCGTCTGCATCCACGAGTCCGAGAAAGACGGCCTCAAGGACCTCTATGACAGAGGAATCGCAAACGGCGTCAAGGAGCTGAAGATCCTGAACAGAGAAGAATGTCTGGAAATTGAGCCCAACCTTTCCGATAAGGTTGTCGCTGCGCTCTATGCTCCTACAAGCGGCATTATCTGCCCCTTTATTCTCAACATCGCGATGGCAGAGAATGCAAACGTAAACGGCGTTGATTTCTTCTTCAACACCAAGGTGGAAGCTCTTGAGAGCTTCACATGCGAGAAGTGCGGAGAGCCTGTCTGGAAGATCCGCACCAACAACGGCGAGTACAAGACCCGCTACGTCATCAACGCGGCAGGCGTCTATGCAGACGTTTTCCACAATATGGTCTCCGAGAAGAAGATCCATATCACACCCAGACGCGGCGACTACTGCCTGCTCGACAAGACAGTAGGAAGCCATGTGTCCCACACTATCTTCCCGCAGCCCACAAAGCTCGGCAAGGGCGTCCTTGTTTCCCCTACCATTCACGGCAACCTGATCGTAGGTCCTACCGCTGTGGATATTGAGAACAAGGAAGGCAACAACACAACGGCAGCAGGCATCGCTGATCTGATCGCCAAGGCAGGCGACCACGTCCGCAACCTGCCCATCCGCCAGGTCATCACATCCTTCGCGGGCCTTCGCGCTCACGAGGATCACCATGAATTCATCCTGGGCGAAGTTGAGGATGCTCCTCACTTCATCGACTGCGCAGGCATTGAGTCCCCCGGACTTACATCCAGCCCTGCGATCGGCGAGTACATCGGCCAGATGATGAAAGAGAAAATGGGCCTTGAGGAGAAGGAAGACTGGATCGGAACCCGCAAGGGCATCCTCAATCCTGCTGACCTCTCCATTGAAGAGAGAAATGAACTGATCAAGAAGAATCCCGCATACGGCCGTATCATCTGCCGCTGCGAGTCCGTCACGGAAGGTGAGATCATCGACGCGATCCACAGACCGCTCGGCGCACGCTCCCTCGACGGCGTGAAGCGCAGAACAAGAGCAGGTATGGGACGCTGCCAGGCTGGTTTCTGCTCACCTCGTACCATGGAGATCATCAATCGTGAACTTGGTCTTCCTTTAACTGAGATCACC
>CADCIK010000087.1 GCA_902801415.1 uncultured Lachnospiraceae bacterium | reverse complement strand
GGTGACTTCCAATACGACACTCACCAGGAAGATCGGAAATCTGCAGAAAGGCCAGAAGTACTACGTCCGCATCAGGACCTACAAGCAGGTCGATGGGGCCAAATACTACTCGGCCTGGAGCGCGATCAAAGCCATCCGCATTATGAAATAATACAGTAGAAGGCGAATGACAGTCGAATCCGGCGGCCCATTTTGAGTAGGTGAAGCAGGCGATCCAGAAAAATAATCGCTTATTTGCCATCGACTGCGAAGTGACCGCGGCGATCACCGGCATTATGCATGATTTTGAGACAGGAAAAGATGTCTATAAGATTTAGAAGTTCAGGATCCCGGCCGATTCCAAAAAGAGGATGAACATGATCACAGGCACTACGTACTTGATCATGACAGAGAAGAGACCTTTGAGTCCAAAGGTACGTCCGCCGTATTCGACTTCCTCGACGACCCAGGCGGGACCGATCACCCAGCCGATCAGGATCGCGGACAGCATGGAGATGAAAGGCATCATAAAGCTGTTGCTGATATAATCCATGATGTCCAGGATCTGGCCGACAGCGCCTGTCGGGAGCTTGATCTCCACATAGAGAAGACTGTAGCCGAGTGCCACGATGACGGATGCTGCCGTGTAGACCAGCGTCAGTACGATCGTGGTGCTCTTTCTCTTTGTGTGGAAGATCTCCATGCAGTTGGCAGTGATGGTCTCCAGTACAGAGACACAGCTTGTCAGAGCGGCAAAGGCTGCCATGAGGAAAAAGGCGAGACCCACGACCCTGCCGAGGGCAGGCATGGACGCAAACACCTTGGGAAGCGAGATGAACATGAGGCTGGGACCGGCTTTCATGCCGTCCATTCCTTCAAAAACGAAGATGGAGGGAATGATCATCATACCGGCCAGAAGCGCCACACCGGTGTCAAAAAATTCAATCTGGTGAATGGAAGTGTTGATATCCACATCCTTTTTGATGTAGGAGCCGTAGGTGATCATGATACCCATGGAAACACTGAGGGAGAAGAAGATCTGGCTCATGGCGTCCAGAAGGATCTGAAGAAAGCGCCGCAATGTCAATCCTGTAAAGTCCGGTTTCAGATATACGATCAGTCCCTGCAGACCTGTGCGTGTAACGCCCGCGTCATCCGTGTGACTGAGGGTCAGGGAGAAGATCGCGATCGCGATGATCATAACAAGCATGACAGGCATCAGGATCCGTGAGTATTTCTCAATTCCCTTTTCCACGCCGTTATAGACGATCCAGGCCGTAAAAAGCATAAAAGCCGCGGCGTAGAACGTGGACTGAACGGGAGAGGTGATGAAATCCGTAAAGAAGCTGTCCTGAGAAGCGGCGTTCCCCTGTCCCATGATGTAGACCACGATATATCTTGTGATCCATCCTCCGATCACAGCATAGTAGGTCATGATAAGAACGGGAACCAGAAATGTGATGATCCCCAGAAAACGCCATTTGGGATTCATGGAGCCGTAGGCACCGATGGAGTTCCTCCCGGTCCTTCTTCCAACTGCGATATCAGATGTCAGGAGTGTGAAGCCGAAGGTAAAGGTGAGGATCAGATAGATCAGGATGAACAGTCCGCCCCCGTCCTTGGCGGCCAGATAAGGAAAGCGCCAGAGGTTGCCGACGCCGACCGCGCTGCCCGCGGCGGCCATGACAAAACCGAGCTGTCCGGTAAATCCGTGTTTTTTATGCTTGTGCGCATGTGTTGTGTTGGTTTCCAAATTCAGATACCTGCTTTCTTATTATATAAGTGTTCTTTTTTTGCTTTTTGTATCATACATAAAAAGCGGATATACTGCAACCTGTCACTTTTTGGACCTAACTGTGGATATTTCTCTTTTTTTGTTTGTAAAATGAAGAAATTTATATATAGTGGATAATATGGTAATTCGTGAGTCAAAATAACAGAATGCGGTATTTTGACCGGATTTGTTGTATAATGGAGAGACAAATCGCAAGAGGAGGCATTATTTTGGGCAAGTATTTTGGTACGGATGGATTTCGCGGTGAAGCCAACGTGGTCCTGACCTATGAGCACGCGATCAAGATCGGAAGATTCCTGGGATGGTACTACGGCGCCAGACTCGGCAAGAAGGCGAAGATCGTGATCGGCAAGGATACGCGGCGTTCTTCCTACATGTTTGAATATGCACTTTGTACAGGCCTTATGGCGTCCGGCGCGGATGCGTATATCATGCACGTGACGACGACGCCTTCGGTCTCATATATCACGAGAACAGATTCTTTTGACTGCGGCATCATGATCTCCGCGTCTCACAACCCCTACTATGACAACGGTATCAAGCTGATGAACCACAACGGGGAAAAGATGGACGAAGAGACCATCCTTGAAGTAGAGAAGTATCTGGACGGCAAGTACGTTGAACTTCCCATGGCTAAGGACAGCGAGATCGGAAGAACCGTCGACTATGTCGCGGGCCGCAACCGCTATATGGGCTACCTGATCTCTTTGTCCAAATACAGCTTTAACGGTAAGAGGATCGGTCTGGACACTTCGAACGGTTCCGCATGGACCATCGCCAAGGCTGTGTTCGACGCGCTCGGCGCGAAGACCTATGTCATCAACAACGAGCCGGACGGCTTTAACATCAACACGAACTGCGGCTCCACGCATATCGAGTATCTGCAGAAGTTCGTGCTGGACAATCATCTGGACGCGGGCTTTGCCTATGACGGTGATGCGGACAGATGCCTCTGCGTGGATGAAAAGGGCAATGTGATCACGGGCGATCACATCCTCTACATCTATGGCTGCTATATGAAGGAGCGGGGCAAGCTTCTCAACAACACAGTCGTGACCACAGTTATGTCCAACTTCGGACTCTATAAGGCCTTTGACAAGGCCGGGATCGACTACGAGAAGACCGATGTCGGCGACAAATATGTCTATGAGAATATGGTTCGGAACGGTCACCGCATCGGCGGAGAGCAGTCCGGCCACATCATCTTTGCCAAGTACGCGACGACCGGCGACGGAATCCTGACCAGTCTCAAGATGATGGAAGTTATGATGGCCAGGGAAAAACCGCTCAGCGCTCTGGCTGCGCCTGTCAGGATCTATCCCCAGGTGCTCAAGAATGTGCGTGTAAAGAGTAAGCCCGAGGCACAGAACGATCCCGATGTGCAGGCAGCCGTCAGAAAGGTTGCAGCAGAGCTTGGACAGGAAGGCAGGATCCTGGTGAGGGAATCCGGTACAGAGCAGCTGATCCGCGTCATGGTCGAGGCGGGAAGCTTTGAGACCTGTGAGCAGCATGTGGACTATGTGATCGATGTCATCAAAGAAAAAGGGCATGCTGTATAAGACAAAGTGTTATTATAAAAGAAACTATTGCAGAAGATGTTTTAACAGAAGCGGTCTATAAATTAAACGTATATACAGGAGAATGATTTATGTGTGGAATTGTTGGTTTTACCGGTCATCATCAGGCTGCGCCCATCCTTCTGGAGGGACTGAGCAAGCTTGAATACAGAGGATATGATTCGGCAGGAATCGCAGTAAGAAACGGCAATGAGCTGGCAGAAGTAGTAAAGGCTACCGGCAAACTTAAGAACCTGTCTGAGAAGGTTGACGGCGGACGCACTCTGCTCGGCACCTGTGGTATCGGTCACACTCGCTGGGCTACCCACGGTGATCCGACCCAGACCAATGCGCATCCCCATGTTTCCGGAAACTGCACAGGTTCCGGATCCGGCCCCGTCGAATCTGTCGTAGTCGGTGTGCACAACGGTATCATCGAGAACTACCAGGAACTGAAGGAAAAGCTGCTCAGGCACGGTTATCAGTTCTACAGCCAGACAGACACCGAGGTGGTCATCAAGCTGGTGGACTACTACTACAAGAAATACAACATCGGACCGATCGACGCGATCGCCAAGACCATGGTCCGTGTCAGAGGCTCCTATGCTCTGGAAATGATGTTCCTTGATTATCCCGGCGAGATCTGGGTGGCAAGAAAAGACAGCCCCATGATCATCGGCATCACAGATAACGAGACATACGTCGCGTCCGATGTCCCCGCGAT
>CADCIK010000086.1:4466-7247 GCA_902801415.1 uncultured Lachnospiraceae bacterium | reverse complement strand
GCGGCAGCGCGGTTGCTTCCGCGGATCACTGGTCGGCGGCCTGGCGGCGCCTGTACTTTTCTACTGTCGGTCAGCGGCAGTTACTGGTCGGCGGCCTGACGGCGCCTGCGGCGCACGCGGTTGATATGGCGCTCGAAGTCGCCGCTCCTTATGACCTCCGCGAGAAGATGCTGCGTGAAAACCGGCACTGTGCAGGAGTAGATGGAGATCGTGTCCTGAAGGGCGGCGCTCAGCTGCGCGGGCAGTACCATGTAACCCACACGGACAGCGGGCGAGATCGTGCGCGTGAAAGTGTTCATGTAAATGACGCTCCGCTGCGGCTCCAAAGAGAAGAGCGTGTCCTCCGCCTTGGCCGACATGGAGAACTCGGAGTCAAAATCATCCTCTATGATAAACCGGTTCTCCTTGGAAGCCCATCGAATGTACCCCGCGCGGCGTGATGCCGAAGCTGTGATTCCGCTGGGATAGCTGTTAAAAGGCGTGACGTGAAGGACCGACGCGGAAGTTCTGTGCAGCGCGCTGAGTTTGACTCCCTCCCGGTCCATGGGCAGCATCTCGCAGTGCACGCCGCTCGCCTCATAGACGAGACGGATCTTCTCATAAGAGGGATCCTCCAGCGCGAAAGTCCGCTCCCTCCCCAGCATCTGTACGATCAGATTGTAGAGATACTCGGAACCGGAACCGATGACGATCTGCTCGGGCGAAACAATGATCCTGCGGCTTCTTGCCAGATACTGGGCGATAGCTTCGCGCAGATACATCGTTCCGCTGTTGGGCGATCGCTGCAGAAGCTTTTCTCCATGTTCTGTCAAAACCTTGCGCGCCGTCTTTGCAAGCACCGTGAAAGGAAACTGCTCCTGTTCCGGCGTCAGAATGGGGCCTCGGATCGGAATGTCGGAGATCTCGTGGAGATCGGGTGAATCGGGAAAACCATCACCTGAATCGGGGGCCCCATCACTTGAATTAGAAGCATGCCCCCAATACACAGGACCTTCATATTTGCCTGGATCGCGCCATGTAAGATCATCATGTCCTGTGGATGTGTCAGGAGCCACCGGAAATAACTCATTTTCTCTGTAACTGACAAAGTATCCACTGCGCTCCCGTGAGCGGATATATCCCTCATCAGCCAGAAGATCATACGCATGCTGCACAGTGATCACGCTGGTGCCGGTCTCTGCGGCCAGGAATCTCTTGGAAGGAAGCTTCATTCCGTAGGGGCAGACTCCTCTTGTGATATCGTCGCGGATCTGATGATAGAGCTGCATATAAGCGGGCTGTTTAAGCCCGGTATCGATGTTGTACTGGGGCATGGGGACTCCTTTTGAACATGTAATATTACTTGATACACACCATTATAATATAACCAGATTGACCGCGATGGAAGAAGTTTCTAATTTCGCGGACGTATGCCGCGGTCCTATGCCGTGGACGTATGCCGAGAATGTCTAATGATTTGATTCGATTAGACCCTTTTAGGTATAGAAGGCATGTTGATGAGAGAATGTCTCCAACTTATTTCAAAGATTTGTTCTGATTAGGCATAATGCAAACTGTTTGAAATAATAGTCTCCAACGATAAATGTCCAAATTGCCGCGTTTAGGTACAGCAGAGAATAAAAACCATGAAAGTCTCCAGGAATTTAAGAAGCTAAAGTCTTCTTGTGGGAAATCTTGGGAACTTGCTGTACCTAAACCTCGAGTTTTACATTCAAGGCAGGGAGACTATTTTGAAAAAGTGCACGCACTGTGCCTAACCGAGAATCTTTAATTCAAGGCAGGGAGACTATTTTGAAAAAGTGCACGCACTGTGCCTAACCGAGAATCTTTAATTCAAGGCAGGGAGACTATTTGAAAAAGTGCATGCGCTGCACCTGAACCGATCAATAAAGCGGATTCCCTTCGAGAGAAAAGAATTCTCTGATCTTGTCTTCAGCAATCTGGATATTAAAGGGATGTGAATCACTCTCATAAGTAAAGATTACATTAAAATCAGGGATGAGGCCGTTGCTGAGAAAGAACCGCAGTGTGTATAGATGTTTAGATATATACTTAGGATCTTCAAGCATTCCTGCATGTTCCCAATAGAAAGTTTCGCCGGTGACCGGATGCCGAATAGTAAAGTCGGGATATATGATTTGACCGTCGAGCTCTAACTTGCATTCATATCTGAACGGGATGTGATAGGTGACCAAAAGCATCACGATAAATGCTTCAGATTTGGAGCGGACCATGAGGCCGTTTATGGCGCGTATAGTTTTGTTCTCCGGATACTTGGGATTCATTTCATATGGCTCAGATGCCCACTTTTCCAGTTCTTCGGAAAGTTCATTGACGGGCGCAGAATTCTCCTCCATGTCAACGTCTTTGAGTTGCTGCTGGCGCAGCTTTTTGCGAGCGAGTTCCCGAGCCAGATTTCTGTTGTGGCGCGAAATGTAATGCCGTCCGGAGGGAGTGGATGAATACCATTTGAAATAAGATCTGTTCCTGATGACAGTCTTACTGTATATCAGTGATCCCTCAGGCGCCTTGCTAAGTAGCTTCTCAAGCTTATGCTTTTTTTGGAGGAGTTGTTCCCTACGTGATTGGACAATTTGATGCAAGTTCATGCGGCTCCTTTCTTTCCGAATGGAAATTGAGAATTGATTAAAGAATAGAAATAAGAAATGGGCAGAATGCCGTTGCAATGGATTATACTCCGTTGCAGGCGTTGGCTGCAACTATTGTGGGTCTGAAGCAACGACTTATCTATGCATAGACAAGTCCATACATAATGAGTTG
>CADCIK010000086.1:0-4428 GCA_902801415.1 uncultured Lachnospiraceae bacterium | reverse complement strand
ATAGATAAGTCATCGCATAGTGAGCCGATGCATAGACAAATCGATGCATAGATGAGTTGGCACATGAACAAGTAGAGGCACAGAAAAGTCGCTTAGGTATACAGAAGAAATTTTGAAAAAGAATCTCCAACGATATTTGATCGTTTAGGTATAGAGAGGATTTCATTGTTGAAAGTTCCCAAGAAATCTCAGAAGGACTCAGAAGAAGCCATATTATTAGGCGTTTTTCGTGAAAATTCTGAGCGCATACCTAAACGTAACAATTGAGCAAAAAAATGTTGGAGACATAAGAGCAGAAGAAGCTTCGCCATACCTAAAATGTCAAAAACAGTAAGAATTATTAGAGACAAATTCTGAAAAGATGCCTTCCATACCTAAAACGCAATAGGAAGAAAATAATGTTGGAGATTAATCCTGAATACGATGCCTTCCATACCTAAACGATCACATTGCCTGCCTCAAGTGCATTCAGATGGCAAGCAAGTTCTTGCCGCCACACAATTATTCACTAAACCTGTCTAAAAGATGTATACTTAAATATTAAGTAAGATATATATTTCTTTGCCATAGAACACCGCGTGGTGTCAGAGAAGATTAAACAACATACGCTAAATGTAGAGCGGTGTTACTACACAATAACGAGGCGATTCGCGCCGCGGTACAATTCAGAAATCGGAGTCTCATTTGAACGAACAAGACAAGCTACAGAAACAAATATTTGACGAAGAGCAGGCGCATCTGACCGTGACGCACGGGAAGCTGCGCGCGATGAAAACTGCGCTCGAAGAGAAGATCGACGCGATCAGTGAGAAGGCGGCTAAGGAGAAGCAGGATATCCGCAGCAACCTGTCACTGAATTTTGACAGCGATACGGATTCCATGGAGACCTACATTGAGTTTGAGGCCATGAGCCATTCGATCGACCAGTACAACATCGAGCAGGACGCGGCGCAGGAGAAACTGGGCAGGGTCAAAAGACTGCTTAAGGCGCCGTACTTCGCAAGAGTCAAGCTGCAGTTTGATCCGGAGGAAGAGCCGGAGGACTACTACATCGGCAGCGCCGGCATCTCGGAAAACGCCTATGAGCATCTGGTGATCGACTGGAGGTCGCCCATCGCGGAGACCTATTACAATCAGCAGAACGGCAAGACTTTCTACGTGGTGAACGGGAACCGGATCGACGTGGATCTGCAGCTGCGCAGGCAGTACAACCTGGAGGAAGACAGGCTGTACTCATTCTTTGATACGCAGATCGCGATCGAGGATCCTATGCTTCTGCAGTCGCTGGCCAGCCGGCGCACAGACAAGATGAAGGCGATCACCGCGACTATTCAGAAGGAGCAGAACGCGGTCATCCGCAGTGAGGATGTTCCGGTCCTTCTGGTCAACGGAATTGCGGGAAGCGGCAAGACATCTGTGCTGCTGCAGAGGATCGCGTATCTTTTCTACCGTCAGAGGGAGAACCTGCGTCCGGAGCAGGTATATCTTCTCACGATCAACCCGGTGTTCCGCCAGTACATCGATCAGGTGCTGCCGGATCTGGGCGAGGAAAATCCCAGGACGATCACATGGAGAGATTTTCTGCATATTGTGAACGCGCCGGACAAAGGCGCTTATGAATCCGCCAGGGAATCGGATCTGCGCAGAATGGAGAGTGCACTGAAGACGCTACGCCTCAAGGAAGAGGAAGTATGCCCGATCATGCAGAAGGGAAGATGCGTTCTCAGCCGCAATGAGATCCTCAGAGCGGCAACGGAGCTGGAAGGCATTGAGGCGGGCCCCCGACTGATGAATATTCTGTCCGACAGGCTTTCGGAGATGGCAAGGATCAAGATCCGCAGAATGGAACGTGACGAAAATGAGCAGGCCAAAGACGATAGCGCCGACGCTGCCACCTTCAACAGCATGGATCCCTACGGAAATCAGGGAGGAAGCCGGAGAGGAAGCGATGGAGAACCGGATCGGAAAGAGCAGAACCGGATCACGAATCAGTATGGCGGCGCTTTCAGCACAATTCATCACTTCGGCTTTATTGATATAGAGAAGATCGGATGCCGGATCCTGCACAAGAAGAGACTTACGTCGGCGGAATGGATCTGGCTCAAGATGCTGCTCACGGGCATGAGCGACAAGAACGTGCGATATGTCATGATCGACGAGGTGCAGGATTACACGGCTGCGCAGCTGATGGTGCTGAGGCGGTATTTTGGCCGGGCGAGGTTCATGATGCTGGGAGACGAGTTCCAGGCGATCCGGCCGGGAACGGTGTCATTTGGCAAGATCCACGAACTGTTCGGCGAAGACGGAAGGCAGACCAGAGAGCTGCCGCTGTTGACGAGCTACCGTTCATCACCTGAGATCACGAATATTTTCACAGGGCTTTTGCCCCGCGAGAAACGCATTTTCACCGCCTCCGTGCAGAGACCGGGAACCGCTCCTGTGCTTATGGCATGCGAGTCCTGCGATGAATACCGCAGAAGACTCCGCCTTCTTGTGAATGCGGCGGAATCTGATGAAGGCCTTACGGCAGTGATCTGCGCAAATCGGGCAAGTCTTGAAAAGGTCAGGCAGATCCTGGGAGAAAAGGCGCCGAGGGTGATCGGCAGAAACCAGGCGCTTCCGCACAGCGGTGTATTTCTGATCACGCTGGACCTGGTCAAGGGACTGGAATTTGACGGCGTGATTCTTCCGGACGCGGATCGCGAGACCTATCCGGAAGACATAATGGCAAGACACCGGCTTTACACCGCTGTTTCAAGAGCGACCAGGAGACTCAGCATCCTGGCGGACGGGAAATTGACTGCACTGTTAAAACACAGGGCTGACTGAACTATTAAGACACGGAACTGACAGGAAAAGACACGGAACTGACAGGAAAAGATACGGAACCGACAGGATAAGACACGGAACCGACAGGAACATTAAAACACGGAGGTAATTAGGGTATGGCTGTCATTAACAAGATCACACAGAAGACGGAGAACCGGTTTGTCAATCTCTACGATCTCGACGTAACGCACAAGAACGGGGAAGCTTCTCACTACTACGTCGCTTCAAGAGCACGCAGCGAGAAGGACCTCAAGATCCGCACGGGTGAGAACCATCCCGACGGCGTGATCATCTACAGCATTTACGGACCGGATAAGGACAAGGTCGTCCTGATCCGCCAGTACCGCTATCCCATCGGCGGATATGTGTATGAATTCCCGGCCGGCCTTGTCGAGAGGGGAGAGGATTACCGCGAGGCAGCGATCCGCGAGATGCACGAGGAGACCGGCCTCACTTTCACACCCATCGAAGTGGATCCTATGTATGAGGAACCCCGCTTTACGACTGTCGGAATGACCGATGAATCCTGTGCAACCGTATATGGTTACAGCGAAGGACAGATCAGCGACCGCTTCCTGGAGGACAGCGAAGAGCTGGAGATCGTCCTGGCGGACCGCGACGAAGTCAGGCGCATCCTCAAGGAAGAGAGAGTCGCGATCATGTGCGCGTACCAGCTCATGCACTTCCTTGTGGATGAGGAGCCCTTTCACTTCCTTGTAAAGTAAACCCCGCACCATAAAAAGGAGCAGGATCGGAAATGGCTAAGTCAAAATGGTATCAACTGGATAATGCCGCCAAAATAGTGCCGTCCACGACAGGCGGCGCAGACACCCGCGTGTTCCGGATCACCTGTGAACTGAAAGAGGACGTGGATCCCGACACACTGCAGAGCGCGGTGGCGGTCGCGGCCAGAGAGTTCCCGCATTTCGGGAGTATCCTGAAAAAGGGCCTGTTCTGGTACTATCTGGACCAGAGCGGTATGGACGCGGAAGTGACTCCGGACAACAAACCGGCGCTGGATACGATCTATAGGGAAGACAGAAGAGACCTGCTTTACAGAGTCAGCTATTACCGCAACAGGATCAACCTGGAAATGTTCCATGTTTTGACAGATGGGACAGGTGCATTTGAGTTCCTGAAGGCCATACTCATGGAATATCTGGGGGTCAAATACCAGATCGAGGAGTTGGTGACCGAGACAAGCAGGGCCTCCAGCGGCGACCGGCAGGGCGATGCCTTCGGCAAGTATTATAAGAAAGCCAATCAGAAGCCCGATGAAGCCGGGGTTGCGCCCAAGAAGGCCTATCATCTGCGGGGAGATAAGGACGAGAACCTCCATAATCATCTTCTGGAAGGTACAGTCTCTGTCCGAAAATTCCTCAAGGCGGCCAGAGACCGTAAATGTACGGTGGCGGAACTGAGCACAGCGCTCTTTATCAAGGCGATCCTGGAGGAGATGTCGATCAGGGAGAGCCGGCTGCCTATCGTTCTCAGCATACCTGTCAACCTGCGCAATTACTTTCCCTCTGAGACGGCGCGGAATTTCTTCGGCGTCATCAACGTGGCCTTTTATCCGGCCGCTTATGACGGGACACTGGA
>CADCIK010000085.1 GCA_902801415.1 uncultured Lachnospiraceae bacterium | reverse complement strand
GAACACAGGGACATCCTGAGTTTAAATCCAGACCCAACCGCGCGCATCCGCTCTTTGCCGGACTTGTAATGGCGGCAGTGAGCAGAAAAGGAGAAAAGTTATAATGCAGAGTTACAGTAAGATCAGGGAATACATTGAAGAGAATGATGTTGAGTTTATAAGGCTGGCATATTTTGACGTGTTCGGAACACAGAAGAATATCGCGATCATGTCCGGGGAGCTGGAGAGAGCCATGAAGTTCGGGATCTCCATCGACGGAGCGGCGATCGCAGGATTTGACGCGGATATCCGCAGTGATCTCTTTCTGAAGCCTGACCCCTCGACCATTTCGATCGTTCCCTGGAGACCCGCGGACGGAAGAGTCTGCCGCATGTTCTGCGACATTGTCTATCCGGACGGAACCCCCTTTGAGCGGGACACTCGCTATATGCTCAAGCAGGCGATGCAGGAAGCGCGGTCGAAGGGGATCGAAGTCAAATTCGGCCCGGAGGTGGAGTTCTACGTATTCCGGCAGGACGAGCGCGGACGCAAGACGGACGAGCCGATCGACCGGGCGGGCTACATGGATGTGGACCCTCTCGACGCAGGCGAAAACCTGCGCAGAGATATCTGCTACGCGCTTGTTGAGATGGGGATCACGCCCGAGTCTTCCCACCACGAGCAGGGCCCCGGCCAGATGGAGATCGACTTCCGCTATGGTGATCCGCTCACGGCGGCCGATAATACCTCCACATTCAAGTGGGCGGTTCGCAGTATCTGCGCGGCAGACGGCTATGCGGCGGATTTCTCCCCCAAGCCCATCGCAGACAAGCCGGGCAACGGAATGCATCTCAACATCTCGGTCCACCGCATTGACGGTGAAGACAGAAGGGCGGATCTGGATGCCTTTATGGCGGGCATACTTAAGCATATCCGTGAGATCACACTGTTCCTGAACCCTTCGGAACAGTCCTACTGGCGGTTCGGCCGCATGGAGGCGCCCCGCTACATCAGCTGGTCCAAGCAGAACCGCTCCCAGCTGATCCGGGTCCCTGCAGATCCGTCCGGGCGCAGAAGGGTCGAACTGCGGTCACCGGATCCCCTGGCCAACCCTTATCTGGCTTTTGCCCTGCTGATCTATGCGGGATTGGATGGCATGGGTCAAAATATGACACCTCCTCAGTCTATAGAAGCAAACCTCTATAAGGAAGATCCGGCACTGATGCGGGGATTGGAGCAGCTCCCGGCATCCAGGCAGGAGGCGGTGCAATGCGCGATGGAGAGTGAACTGGTAAGACGCCGTGTTCCCGGATCGTGCCTGGAGGCATATACGTATGAAAGGAAGAAGTAAGATCTGCCATGTTCTGGCCGCAGCCGGGAAGGAGGAGAGCATTCAGCTGCTCCGGCAGATCCTCCGGGGAGTATCCGGCTCCGGACAGCTGCGGCTCCTGCAGGCTGCAACGCTTGAGCAGATCAGGCGGGGCGTGTCAGGCGTGGGAGCGCAGTCGCCTGCGGATCTTCTGATCGCCGTCATGCCGCTCAGCGACGGGACCGGCGTGGAAGGGATCATCGATGTGGCGCAGAGACACCCGCAGCTCATGACCATTCTGCTCGTGAGGCAGGAAGTCTTCGAGCAGGTTACCTACCAGTGCAGAAACCAGCAGATTTTTGTCATCGCTATGCCCTTCAAGCGGCAGGTGCTGTCCGAAGCGGCTTCCTTCATGCTGCGGATCCGCACGATCCTGGACGACAAGGACAGAGAGCTTGCGCGCCTCCGCAAGAACCTCAGCGAGATCCGGATCATCACGAGCGCCAAGATCTACCTGATGCAGACGAGGCAGATGACGGAAGAAGAGGCCCACTATTACCTCGAGAAAGAAGCAATGGACAGGAGTCTCTCCAAGAGAGAGGTGGCGGAGGAGATCCTGCAATAATTGAACATGTTTTTACACCTGCCGGATAGCAAGCGGCAGGTGTTTTGTTTTATACTTTTAATTAAATTGAGAGAAATCAGTATTGGAAAGAAGCAGTAAGAGAAAGGAGTCCATTATGAAAGAAGTGATTGTCTGCGCTGAGGCATCGGCAGTGCATCTGAAAAATGCAATCGTCGATTTTTTGGCTAAAGAGGGATATGAGTTTGTCGATGCGACTTCCCGCGACGATCTCACCTATATCGAAGCGGGATCCATCATCGGAGAGAGTATTTCAAAGGGCGAGTATTCTTTCGGAATCGTAATGTGCGGAACCGGAATGGGCGTCAACCTGGTGGCAAACCGCTATCCGGGCGTCTACTGCGGACTCTGCGAGTCGCTGCACACGGCCAGAATGGCGCGAGCGATCACGAATTGCAACGTGCTGGCGCTGGGAGGCAACATTGTGGCACACGATCTCGCCCGCCGCATGGTGAAGACTTTCCTTGATACAGAATTCGGCGAGTCGTTCCCGCCACAATTTGCCGCGAGACTCAGAGAGAAATTCGCGGATATGTGCGAAGTAGATAAGAAGACGCATGGGTGATGGGAAATACTGATAAGCCAGTGGAAAATCGACTTGTTGAGATAAAAGAAGACTAACAGGAAAAGCCAGATGAAAGTATTTATGACAAGCAGCCCCATGGGGGCCTATAGAAGTGCGGAAGCGCCGTCCTTCAGGGGACTGGATCCATCCAATGGCTTGGTGGACGAACTAAAGCGCTATTGGAAAGAAGATACACGCTGCCTTCTCATCTCTGCGTTCCCGGATGAATACTCTGTAAACGACCACATGAGAGAGGATTTCGAGAGGATTTTCAGAGAGACCGGACTGTCCGTGAAATGTATGGATCTCTGCGACCGCCGCAATGGAAGAGATATCGTATCGAAGCTTGGCAGTTATGATATGGTGATCCTCGGGGGCGGTCATGTGCCGACGGAGAAAGCATTCTTTGATGAGATTGGATTGCGTGACGCACTGAAGAGCTGGGACGGAATCGTCATGGGGATCAGTGCGGGCAGCATGAACTGTGCGGATATAGTCTACGCACAGCCGGAGATGCCCGGCGAAGCTGTAGATCCTTCTTATCAGAAATTCATTCAAGGCCTTGGGCTCACAGACGTTAATGTCCTGCCGCACTATCAGGCAGTAAAGGATGACTGGGTAGACGGACTTCGGTTGATGGAAGATATTACATATCCGGACAGCATCGGAAGAGCCTTTCACGCAATTGTAGACGGAAGTTTCGTGCTGCAGACGGAGGACAGGAAGGAAATTCGCGGAGAAGCTTACCGGATTGCAGACGGGCAGATCAGAAAAGTTTGTGAGTATGGAGAAGTGCTGAAATTAGCCTAATAATTTAACTGTATGGGTGCCGCCGGAGATTGTCCGGCGGCTCTTTTTGCTTCACCTGCCAGCCTTCTCTACCTTCTCCAAAAAGTAGCGGAACGCCGCATCCATAATGTGATCCTTGCGATAGATAAAAGTAATATCCAATTTTGAGAACAGATCTGCATCTTCTAATGTATGCCTTTTCATAAGCCCCTGTGCCACATATGGCCCTATTATGGATTCCGGAAGATATCCGACGCCGAGTCCCGAAGTGATGTTGACCAATTGTGCGCCAAGAGAATTGAGAATGATCATCTGCGATGGCGAAATGATCCCGTGCGAGGCGAGCAGCAGTTCCAGGCGCCTGCGGAATATGCTCCCTTCCGGGAATGTGATGACAGGCGCGGTTTTGAGCAGCTCCCATATATCGGAGCTCTCCTCCTGTATACTGGTGACAAAAACCAGCTTGTCCTTTCTGATAAATAATTCGTTCAATTCTTTTCTTTCAGGCGATTCAGCCACAAAAGCCCCATCGATCTCGCGGTTCAACACCTTATCCACAAACACATCGTTCATGTCTGTTGTCAGTGACAGCTTCACGTCCGGATAATCCTGGTGATATTCCGCAAACAAGCTCGGAAGATCGCCGAGCGCTGTGGCTTCGATCGATCCGATCATCAGGCTTCCCCTCGCATGATCCATATCCCGCATGGCAGTCATGGCTTCTTCCGACATATTCAAGATGCGGTTCGCGTATTCATAGAAGAGTTCACCCTTGGCTGTCAGTGTGACGCCCCGCTTGTTGCGGTAGAAGAGCGTCTCTCCCAGTTCCTCCTCCATCTGGCGTATCCGTGTCGAGAGGTTGGACTGTGCATAGTGGAGCTTCTCGCTGGCTGCGGTGAAACCGCCTTCCTGTGCCACTGTGACAAAAAATCGAAGTACCTGCAGATCCATAATGCCTCCTATCTATATAAAAAACAGATCGTAAACTTATTTTACATCAATTTTACTGTTGAATAAAGAGGTGCTAGACTAAATTCAGATAGAAAAAGAGCTTCTGATCAGGGCGTTAGCAAATTTCAAAGCGGATTGTGAATGTCCGCCTTTCAAAAGAACATTCCGGTAGTGTCAAATAAGCTATGAAAAAGCGGAGCCTAAAAAATAGGCTCGAATGAAACTTGAAAACCTGTAGATATTGAAACCTGAAGGCTCTCCGAGGG
>CADCIK010000084.1 GCA_902801415.1 uncultured Lachnospiraceae bacterium | reverse complement strand
TCGATGGACAGCTGCTGCACTGCGTCGATCGCAGCCTTGCGATATGCATCCGCATCCATGCCGGTAGTGTCAACGCCGAACGCCTCTGCGATCGCTTTAAACTTCTCGCCGGTGTAGTCCTTGTTGAATTCCATAACGATGGGAAGCATCATTGCGCATGCAACGCCGTGAGGTGTGTCATAGACAGCGCCGAGGGTGTGTGCCATGGAGTGCGCAATACCAAGACCTACGTTGGAATATGCCATAGCGGTCACATACTGTGCCAGAGCCATTCCCTCGCGTCCGTCGGGATCATTATCTACAGCCTTGCGAAGGTTCTTAGCGATGAGCTTGATCGCCTCAAGATCCAGGCAGTCAGCCAGAGTCCATGCAGCCTTGGTCGTGTAGCCTTCAATCGCGTGTGTCAGGGCGTCCATACCTGTGGAAGCGGTCAGTCCTCTGGGCATGGAGGACATCATATCAGGGTCGACAACTGCAACATCGGGGATGTCGTTAGGGTCTACACATACGAATTTACGTTTCTTCTCTACGTCTGTGATGACGTAGTTGATCGTGGACTCAGCGCCGGTTCCGCCTGTTGTGGGAACAGCGATGGTGAATACTGTGCGATGCTTGGTAGGTGCAACGCCCTCAAGAGAGCGGACATCATAATACTCGGGGTTGTTGACGATAATGCCAATGCCCTTGCCGGTATCCATGGAAGAGCCGCCGCCGATGGTGATCATGAAGTCAGCGCCGGATGCTTTATAAGCATCAACGCCCTGCTGAACGTTCTCGATCGTGGGATTGGGCTTGATGTTGGAATAAACTTCAAACTCAATTCCATTTGCTGCGAGAAGATCGGTAACTTTGCTGGTTACTCCAAATTTAACCAGATCCGGATCCGATGCTACAAACGCTTTCTTGAAGCCTTTGCCTTTGACGATCCCGGGGATCTCGTTGATGGCGCCATGTCCGTGAAACGACATGCCGTTAAGAACAAAACGATTCACTGCCATAATTATTACCCTCCATTTTATAAGTTTGCTGTGCAGACAGAATCAAATCTGCTGTTATTATTATAGACTAATCATGGACGTATGATTATGAATATTGTGTAAAAGTTTTGTACCAAAACATGCAAATCTTACAACACTGCTTCGTAAGCGCGAACTGCATTTCTGACGCAGTCGTCGCAGGGACAGAGCACTTTGCCTGTGCCGATTCCCTTGAGATCCCGGCATGTCATGGCGCCGGATGCTTCCTTGAACTTCTCAGCAATCTGTTTGGTGTATTTGAGCGTCGTTTTACCCTCTGTCTTTAGGCCTGCAATGATCCCGGCGCCGACCAAAGCGCCGCACGTAGCCTCCATGTTTCCCATACCGGCGCAGAAGCCTGCTGCGATCTGTGTCAGCTGTTCTTTGGGAAGACTCGTCTCATCTGCAAGTGCAGCCACTACAGCCTGACAGCAGTTATGTCCGCCGTGGTTTTTGAGTTCTGCCGCGAATTCTGCTCTGTCCTGATTCATATCTCTGTTCTCCTTTGATGATCGTAAGTGATATGTCTGATTATACAATTATTTCTCAGCCATTTTATAGTATGATTATAATAGTTTCAGGTTGTAAGTTCTGCGATGACAGAATGGAGGAAACCATGTCCGATATCATTATCCACAACAGAATGGGAAGAAGTGTCTATAAGAGACTGCCGGCAGAGATCTCCGGTCAGATTGACAAAGAGATCTATCGGGTCGGCCTTCTGGGGCCGGATCCTTATGCAGCGTATCGATTTTTTGCCATGCCCTTCAGACACGGCGTCCATGAATGGATGTCCGTGATGCACGATGAGAAAACGGCCGACTTTCTGGTCGAGATGGCCAAGGCGGCTAAGACCCGCGAGATGTTCTCTTACCTGGCGGGATTTCTGTGCCACTACGCGCTGGATACGACAGTACATCCCTATATAGACAGACTGGCCGACAATACCGGCTATATGCACGTTGCCATCGAGCACAAGCTGGATCTGATGGAACTTGATAAGATGGGCATGGATCTCAGGGACAGGCCGATCACACGGAATTTCTATCCGCCCTTCCTTCCCAAATCCATGCAGGGCGACCTGGATGAAGTGTTTAAGAAAGTCTACGGATGGGACGACGCCTACCGCATGATGAAGGCCAGCTATCGCCATCACAAGATGTTCTATTATCTCGCGGAAGATCCGCACGGGCTGATCGACCGGGCATTCGGCGGCGCGCCTCGCGTCCTGATCGGCGGAAGACTTGTTACTATCTCCTACCGAAGCCATCTATGCGACGGCATGACTTTCGACGAATTTGATGGACTCAGAAAGAAAGCGGTACATAAAGCGATCCGCCTCATTGAAGGGGCCGATTCTTTCAGAAAGGGCGTGCTCAGCGAGGCGGCACTGCGCGATATGATCGGTAATACGGATTATTCCGGACGGCCTGTTCCTGCACTTGAATAACGAGCCGGTCATATATCCACAAGATCTGTATTCAGTTCATAATTTAGTAGATCTTTTCTACGTCTCCCTCGATCCCGTATCTTTTCTTGAAGTCATCGAGGTCCTTGAACGATTTGATCAGCGAGATCTCCTCGAAATGGCCTGACTTCTTATCCACAAAACCTGCTACCTGCTCCCCATTACAGATGCTGCAGCGGATGGCAGGTTTTACCTTGTCTTTATCGTATGTTTGGGCAAAAGACCGTCCGCCCCCCGTTCCTTCGTTCTTCTTAGTATCTCTTCGGAAAAACAGACCCATGATCAAACCTCCTGTGATCTCATGAAAAAGCCGCTGATTAACTCCTCTTTATCAGTTATGCACATTATATCACCACAGGCTATTCCATACATCCTGATTCGTTCACCTCTTTTCCGTTTCACAGAAAACCGCTGTACGAATCATTTTCCGCACCGATGAAATAAAATGAATTAAACATTGACTAAATCGTGATATGATGAGTACAGATCAAAGGAAAACAAAAACACAGCAATAAATAAAAACACAAACAAATCTCAGGAGGATCACAAAATGAAGGTTATCTACGAAAATCAGGTTAAGGCAAGCGGCGTAGCAGTTGAGGAGTTCAAGGACGCGGGAATGTTCATTATCTTCGGTGACAACGCACCGGAAGAGATCAAGGATTACTGCTACAGTGTAAGCGTAAATCCCATCAACGGAACCATCGCAGCAGGTCAGTATGTAGTCGTTGACGATGCTGAGTACAAGATCACTTGTGTCGGTTATGAAGCACCCATCACACTGGCAGGCCTTGGCCACTGCACATTCAACTTCAGCGGCGCAACAGAAGCTGAGCTTCCCGGAACCATCTACGTCGAGGAAAAGCCTATGCCTGAGGTGAAGATCGGATCCGTCATTAAGATCATCGAGAAATAATAAAGAATACAATCGGGTTTAGAAGCTAAAAATCAATCTTAGATATAATCCTGTAATCAGTTTAAATACCCCTATCCCCCTAAAAAAGCAGCTGTCCGCTCCCATCGGACAGCTGCTTGCTTTTTCTTACCACTTCAGAACTCTGTTCTTCATCCCTTTTATATCCAGAACTCCATATGCGAATCCTTTCCGCACAAGTTCTTCCGGCACAAACTCGTCGTATTTGTCAAAAACCGGCGTCTCGCCGGGATAAACCAGCTCAAGCGGATCGAATTCCACCTCCGCTTCTTCTGCTGTGATCCGGTAAAACTCCTCTTCTGTAACCTTCATAGTGAACTGCATGTAATAGGGTCTCACGGAATTCATTCCCTTAAGTCCAAGGCGTTTGCCGCACCGGATCTTCAGAAAGCGCTCCAGGGCAAGGAAAGCATAACTTCCAAGCCAGGGGAACAGCGCCCACATATTGCCGCCCAGATGGATGAGATATCGTCTCTCCATACCTGCCTTTAGGAAGGTATTTCTCGCGTCCGCAAGCCTTGCGACTGCGTGCTTCATCAGATAGGGATATTGCTTTTCCTCGCTGAGTACGCCGAACATGCGCTCCAGGATCTTTGTGTGGATGTCTCCTGCTACGTCTCCGAAATAGGCCGGTGTTTTGCCCTTGACAAGAGTACAGTAGACTTCCCGCTTCTTGTGGTCGACTTCGTCCACGACCCAGACTCTTCCCGCAATCGCGATCTTATCTCCGGCCGGCGGCGGCTTGACGATGGTTCCCAGTTCTTCGGATCCGGCGTGCACCTTGTATTCGATGTTCTCAGTGAAGACCGCGTAGAACTTGTAATTGTTGGTGATCCGTTCTCCTGCTATGCCTACGATCAATCCTCCGTTCTCTGTCCGGTTTATGTGATCGATCTCCAGCAGATGGCGAAGAAGAAGGCGGTAATCGTCCTGCGTGACTCTGTGGAAACAGGCCAGCGGAAGGACTCTGGAGGCCAGCTCACCGGCTGTCATCTCGCCGCAGGACGCCAGTGTGCTCATGGTCTGGTGGTAGAGAAGGCTGTAAGGAAGCCGGTCCATTTTGGGCGGCTCCACAAAGCGCTCCTCGATATAGAGCTGTATCAGAGCGATCCCCTGGATCAGAAACCACGGGATCAGTTCCGGCAGCATAGCTCTCGCTTCGGGGTGGTCCTCCCGCATGACAAACCACATCTCGGAAGGATCGCCTCTGCGGCCTGTCCTGCCCATGCGCTGCAGGAAACCGGACACCGTAAACGGGGCGTCGATCTG
>CADCIK010000083.1 GCA_902801415.1 uncultured Lachnospiraceae bacterium | reverse complement strand
AGGGGATGAGGGATGCAGCTCCTGCAGCCCGAAAGCTCCACGTGTCTGAGCCGGCCGGTCATCAGAGCGGCCGGCGAGTTTGGAAAAGCGGTCCCCTCCACAGCGAGAGGAAGGATCTGTGTGAATCCCGCGATTTCAATGCAATTTTAAAGGGGCTTGCCGCACCCGCTCTGGATAAATCCTTCGCTTAATGCGACAGCCCCTTTAAAATGCTTACTTCTTATACTTTCTGTATGCCAGTACTGCAAGTCGATCGCGATTGCCGCTTTCTTCCAGCCTACCATGCCGCTCTGCAGATGCTCTTCATCATAAGCCCAGCTGTTAGCCGTGGTGTAGAGGATGTTGTGCGCTGCCTGTCTCATATACTGTACATTGGAAGCTGCCGACTTGTCGGTCACCTGGTTGGGACCGCCCTCGAAAGTGGAGAGCATTGCGTCGACGCCGTTTGCCAGTGCCATATCCGCATTCATGAATCCGTGTCCGTTGTTGCGGAAGAAGTCGGAGACGATGAAGCCTCTGAATCCCCATTCATCCCTGAGGATCGTGTTGTTGAGAGCGCTGATCTCGCCTGCCCACTTGTTGCCGATGAATGCCCAGGACTCCATGGCCGCGTTGGCCCCGCCGACCTTGACTGCGATCTCGAAAGGCTTCAAGTAGATCTCACGCATGGACTGCTCGGTTGCCCAGGCACATACCATCTTGCCGTTGGAGTCATACATCGCATAGTGCTTGATCGTGGAGTAGACGCCCTCAGACATGGCGCCCATAACAGCGTCAGCTGCCATATAACCTGCCAGTACGCCGTCTTCAGAGAAGTACTCATAGTTTCTTGCGGTAAATGCGCTGCGGTGAGTATTCATACCAGGCGCATACCAGCCGGTGGAGTTCATTTCCTTGGACATTCTGCCCATCATAATACCCCACTGGGTTGCCAGATCATGGCTCCAGGTGCAGGTGATGACTACTTCGATGGGGAAACCGATAGAACCGGCGCCGGTGAAGTTGTTGTTGATGGCTGCGGGGCCGTCACTGTCAACGTTCTGTACTTTGCCAATGGAAGGGATCGCAGGTGTCTGGTAACCTGACAGCGCGATCATATTGGCCATTTCGTCGACGGTCAGCTGGTCAAGGAGATCCTCCCAGATCGGATCGTCGTAATCTTTGCCGCGAACATCAGTGATCTTCAGAGAACCGCTCTTGCCTGTCACAGGCATCTCTGCGTTCGGATCCACATAAGCCATGGGATCGTAGTTGGAGTTGAGGTGGTAGCCTTCAATATATCTCTCGGGCATGTTGAGATCGGCGGGAGCAGCGGTAGCCGCCTCATAGTTTGCGAACTTGTCCGCTCTGGAGAGGAACACCACATCACCCTGTGCATCCTGGAGCTGGTTGACAGCAGCAACCTTGTCGCTCTGTCTGGGATTGCTCTCATTATAGGTGATCGTGTCAGCCAGTGTGAATGTTCTCTGGTCCAAAATAGTGTGGGAATCCGCGTTGATGGAGATCACATAATCACCCTGTTCCAGAACATAGCAGCCCGTGCCCTTTTCATCAAAGGATGCCATATCTTCCTGGTCAAAATTCAGTGTGACCACTTCGCTCTGGCCGGGCTCGAGCATGCCGGTCTTGGCAAAGCGCACCAGGTTGGCGCTGGCCTTCTCAATGCCGCCGTTCGTATATGGCGGATTGAAGTATACTTCCACCACGTCTTTGCCTGCAACAGAGCCTGTGTTGGTGACAGTCACGTCGACACTGATCTGTGTGCCGTCCACTGTCAGGTCGTTCATCTCCTGCTTGAAGGTTGTGTAAGACAGACCATAACCGAAGGGGAACTGCACTGTTTTGTCATAGTCAATGATGCCTTCAGCTGCCGCCGTCTCATAGAATTTATAGCCGACGTAGATATTCTCCACATAGTTGGTAAAAGCAGGGGAGTAATTAGTGGGAACACCTGCGTTCATGCCTTCGACTGTGAGGTCGAGGAGGTTTGCATAGTCCCGTTTCTCCGCATTGTTGTAATAAGGAGCCTTAGTGATGTCATATACGAAGGTGTCGTTGGTGTGGCCCGAAGGGTTGACAGCGCCGCTCATGATCTCGCCAAGCGCCGTGAAGCCGACATTGCCGGGACCGGGGGCCCAGATGACGGACTTGATCTGCTTGTACTCCTCCGCAAAGCCGAGTTCGAATGCATAAGCGCCGTTGTAGACAACTACAACCTTGTCGAAGTTGTCGCACACGAGTTTGACCATATCCTCTTCGGATCTGGTCAGTTGCAGATAGTGCTCGCCCGCCTCGAAGTCGTTGTACTTATCAGAATTCTGTACGTAAGAAGCCTGTGTCATGTCCTGAGGGATGTCGTTGTGGCCCTCACCGGCCATTCTGGAGATAACGATAACGGCTGTATCGGAATACGCCTTTGCGCCGTCGATCAGCTCGCTTGTATAGTTTTCGGCCGGAGGCTCGGGCAGATCCCAATTCTGTGCAGTGATGGAGACCGCTGCGCGGTTCTCTGCGTAGCCTTTATAGAAGTCGATCAGATCCTGATTGACTTCGAAACCTGCGCCTTTAAGTCCGTCGATCAGGCTGACTACCGGGAACAGAGCGTTCATACCGCCGGAGCCCGCGCCGCCATAGACGGGATTGGTGGAAGCCCAGCCGAAGAGATTGAGCTTTGTAGTGCCGGTCAGAGGCAGCAGGTTTTCCTCGTTCTGCAGAAGGACAAAGCCTTCTTCAGCGATATGCAGTGCCGCCTCAGAAGCTTCTGCAGTGGTCTGCTCTGTAACCTGGCCGCTGCCGGTTGCCAGTGTGATCAAAGTGTTCATGGGGCCGAAGCAGATCATGTTGACAACGATCGCGATGCCTGCGATCGCCGCGATCCAGGATTCCTTGCGGATCAGGGATCTGAGTTTCTTCTCTTTTTTGCCCACCGCGACAGTGATGACGATCGCGGCAATGAGCAGTGCAGCGATGGCGATGAAATAGGGTTTAAGTCCCTGCAATACGCCGATCAGGTCTTCCATTTCAAAAGATATCATTGTTTACCTCCCTTTACGAACAACTCTTGTCTTTTCATTTCATTTGATGTTACCGGGTTAAATTTGCTGATTTTGTACGGATGAATCAAATGCTTCTCTTTAAATTTACTGAACTGACCGCTAATTTGAAGAACAGGTCAGGACAATGTGTTATCATAATAGACAGGTTGTCGGAATCTGTTCAGTAAATCGGAACATATCAGGGGGTATCTCGGCATCCTGAAAATGGGGGGAATGATGAAAAAGGAAATGAACAAAAACGACCGCCGTTACGCCTATACGCACGGCGTGATCAAGGACGCTATGCTGGAGCTTCTGCACGAGAGCTCGTTTGACGAAGTATCTGTGAGCGCACTCTGCAGGCAGGCCCAGATCGGCCGCGCGACCTTTTATACGCACTATGACAATCTGACGGAAGTGATCGAAGAGTTGGTTGAGGACGCGATCAAGGCTACAGACAGAAGCAGCGCTAAATCCCTTGACGGTATGCGGGAAATGGCTCGTTATCTGAGCACCGATCATGGATTTAGGGAGTTGGAATCCAAGATCCTGCTTTTACCTGTCTGCCAGCGCGTCGCGGATAATCCTAAGTATAATGTTTTGTTTAAAGATTCTTCCCTTTCGGACTATATATTGTCTATGATCTATCGGCAGGAGAAGGATTATCAGATCGCAGAGCTGATGAAATACGGAATGACCGCGAAAGAGGCAGATATGCTGTTCACCTACATGTTGACCGGCGCCTTTGCAGTTAACAGGGCGATGGGATGGAAGAAGGATGAGGAGTGGATGCGAGTGCAGAGGATCATTCTGAATTTCGTCTGCGGCGGAATGGATGCGGTCGAGAAACTGAAATGATGCACTGAACTATTCGCAGAGAGGAACGAAGAAAATGCTGCAAACAGGAATCAAAGGAAAAAGAGAGATCACGGTCACACAGGAACTGACTGCACAAGCTATGGGAAGTGGAGAACTTCCTGTATTCGCGACGCCTGCAGTCATTGCGCTGGCAGAGGAAACAGCTTGGAGAAGTGTGGCGCCGGACCTGGAGCCGGGTCAGGGAACAGTCGGCACAGAACTGCATGTCGAACATATTGCGGCGACGCCGGTTGGCATGAAAGTTCGCTGCGAGACAGAACTGGTAGAGATCGATAGAAGAAAGCTCACGTTTTCCGTAGAGTTATTCGATGAAGTCGGCGTTATCGCAAGAGGAACGCACTGCCGCTTTATCGTGGAGAACGAAAAGTTCCTGAAGAGGGCAGAAAAGAAACTGGAAGACGCTGCGCAAAAGCAGTGATCGGATTACGCCTTATCGGAGAAACCGCATTCGCGGTTTTCTCATCGGGGGTCTTCAAGCAAAGCGCTTTGACATGGAGGTAATAATGTCTGTTGAAAAAGCAAAGAAGTATCTGGAAGAAAAAGGTTATCTGGACCGTGTGATCGAGCCGGATGTCTCCACTGCGACAGTTGAATTGGCAGCTGCTGCCATCGGCGTGGAGCCGGGAAGGATCTGCAAATCACTGTCTTTTGCCATCGACGATAGACCCATTCTGATCCTGGCGGAAGGGATGGCCAGAGTCGACAACAGAAAGTACAAGGACACGTTCGGCAAGAAAGCAAAGATGATCTCCCGCGATCTGGTAGAACAATATATCGGACACGAGGCAGGCGGCGTCTGCCCCTTTGGTGTCAACGAGAATGTGGAGATCTATCTGGATGAAAGCCTTCGCAAGTGGGATGTGGTGTATCCGGCTGCCGGCAACGCAAACAGCGCAGTGCGGCTGACGCTGGAGGAACTGCAGGGACTTGTAAATGCCAGAGGCTGGGTTGACGTGTGCAAGTGATGTTGCCCTTTACAGACGGGGTGGAAATAGTATATTTGTTTAGAAATCAAAAAGGAG
>CADCIK010000082.1 GCA_902801415.1 uncultured Lachnospiraceae bacterium | reverse complement strand
TAAATTCGCCATGTTTATCCATGTATTAATATTACCATATGATGCCCTTTAAAGCAACGGTTTATTCGAACAAATGTTCTGCTTCTATTATAAGCCGCTAAGCTGATAATGTCCAGGGCATATTGCATAGATAGCAGTCTTCTTCGGCAAAGGGTAAATGATCACTCCCAGACCCCTTTTTTCTGAAAAGGACCCGGCCTGGAATTAGATCAAAAAAGGGCCGATTGCCCTTTTTCTCAATTGACTATATAAAACCGAAGATCTAAGCTGAAGGATCAGCACCAGGCTTTCCCGGCTCATGTTTAAAAACACGAGAATGCGCCGATTAATTTTCATGCGCGCACTCCGATAAGAGGGGTCAGATTCTATCAGCCCAGAGGGGTCGGCCCCCCCTGCCTATTCGATCACTTCCCAGAATCCATTTTTGCTTGCTCCGTGTCGGATCAGTCGACCGCTTTTTTTCAAAGCCGCCAGGATTCTTTCTATCTGCCTTTGTGTTAGCCCTAATGTGCCGGCAAGCGTTCTGGCTGTAAGATTTCCGTCCTGTTTTAAGAGTAGGAGGACTTTTTCTTCATTTGTACCGACATTTATACCGACATTTGTACCGACATGTCGGTTGTCATTTCGATTTGCATCCTGTGATTCGATGATTTCATCCAGTGCATCCCGAATGATCCGAAGCATGAATGTTACAAAAGCAGTTGATTCACCACCTACATTTGATACATTCAGAGCCCCATAGTAACCATCCTGGTTCTCATGAATCAGCGTTTCTATTGGGAGCCATGCAAAGAAAGGTCTCCATTTCTGAAGGATCAAAGACTGCCAAAGTCTTCCCATCCTTCCGTTGCCATCAGCAAACGGATGAATAAACTCAAATTCATAATGAAATATACAAGACTTGACCAGCGGATGCATTTTTGACTGTTTCATCCATGTAAAGAGTTGAGAAATCAACTCCGGAACATAATTAGCAGGCGTTCCGGCGTGAACCAGCTGCTTGCCATCCATCATGATACGATGTGCCAACAACAAGTTTTTGACATTATATGGATCCAATGCAGACATCCGTTCGTATACTTCGTATGCATTCTTCACCTCTCGAATGTCCTGGGGTGGTCCTAATACCCGTTTTCCATCTATAACATCGCTGACCTGTTCCAACGTCAATGTATTTTGTTCGATTGCCAATGAAGAATGGATCGACCTAATCCTGCTTTCTCTTCGCAGCGTTGGATTCGGTTTCAATGAATCATACGTAACAACGGCACCAACCTGCTCACCAATTTCAATCACAAGATTTGTAATTTCCTCTGTCATTGTGAACGGCGGCTGATAATACTCACTCATTTTTCATTCTCCTGCTTCCAGTTTATGGATTTCCTCGCAGAGGGCATCACTTAATGCTCCTCGACCATGTCTTCCGTTCCTTTGAAGACATCATGCGCGCACTCCTAATCTAATACGGTGTGAGTCACCGGACCTGTCCCCTGACTCAATACGGCGTACTCAGATCTCCCGCCTCCAGCTCGAACGTCTCTTCCGCTTCAGGCGTCCGGCTGAGCCCGTCCACGCCCGACGTGATTGCCCAGAACGAGGCCCCGTCCGATCCAAAATTCGCACTGCCGACATAATCATCAATGCCGATCGATGAATTTAACATTACAGTGACCGATTCCGCGGCGACCCAATCGGAGCTGTCTATGGCCTTAGCTTTCATATTGGACATCTCCATCGTGCGAACGTCCCCCGCATAAGCCTCATCGAAGTTCTCCAGAAATCCTCCGCTTTTGCCCAGATAGATGTCCGGCACTCCGCTGTCAAAAGATGCCATCTCCACCCATTCGTTCTCGGCCAGGTCGCGGATCCAGGTCGTAAACACGGCATTGCCCGTCGTATCCGAGTCGCTTTGCTGCAGCAATTTGATGTCATTTAACTAGTTATAAAACGCGTTCATCTCCTCGCTGAGCCTGTCAATATTGTAGAACTCTGAGTAGTCGCTGATTTCAATGGTTGTTGTATCAGAATCCGGTCCAACACTGAACATTTGAACTGAATCAATCTCTGCTTTGACCGTCTTGTTGCTTCCGTCCTCGTTTTTCTCAAGAAGATCAACGTCCGGCTCCACGCCGCCGTCGATGTTGCTGCCTGCTTTGTCAGTCATGCGGAAACGCGAGGATGAGATCCAGCAGATCAGGCCGTCAGCAGTCATCAGTCTCTGTACCGCGCAGGAGCCGCCCCGGCTCTTCTCTCCCATCACCAAAACACCATTGTCCCTCATAATGAATGGCAAAAGATTGCCGCCGGAGAAGGATTCTTTGCTTATCAGAACGCCGTAGCGAAGGCCGTAGTCCACGTCTTTGTCCTCCTCGTCGAATTTGCCGTCGAAGTTTCTATCGACCATAAAGCTTTCCCGGCACTTCTGACCCGTGAGTACGCTGTCGTATGTGATAGCACTCCCTTCATCTCCCAGGATCGTGCCGGCCATCGCGATAACAAGGTCCGCCGAGCCGCCCAGGTTATTGGAGACATCGATCACAAAGTTGCGGACTTCTTCGTCTTCTGAAGCATGTCTGAGGGCGTACACAAAGTCCGCCATGGGATCGCCGCCGCCCACAGGCAGCTCCGTTGTCTTTCCGGCCAGATAATCGGACATTGCCTTGATGTCATCCGGGAAAAATGTGTCAAATACGCAGACTGCGGTGTCGCCTTTTTTCACATAGGTAACGCCTTCGCCGTACGCGGCGTCTCTCAGCGCTCTTTTGGCATTGTTTTGTTCATACAGCGATGCAAAATCCTTCAATGTATCGTTATGCATTGTTTCAAGTTCGCTGTGCTCACTTCTGACTGCTGCGTATCGCGCTTTCAACTCCTCGGACATTTGCGGCTCTCCCAGAATTCCGGGAAGGATGAAAGTATGTCCGCCGTCATAAAAGAAATAGTCAAGATAATCCATGCCCGCCAGGTATTCGCCCATATCGGTGGACCTCAGCAGCCGCTTCGTCTCTTCGCCGGCCGGCCCGTATTCTGTGAGTGCCCGGTCCAGGCCTTCCTCCGCCACCGCGTCATTCAGCACGCAGCGCCCGGGCAGTCCGTAGAAATGATCAATGGCAAAACATAGTTCTCTGTACGTGAAATCCGCAAGATCTTCAGGCCTTTGCATGGCTGCAAAGTGGTTCTTCCCGTATTCGGGATCTGTTGTTGAAGGAGATCTGCCGAGGTTCGTATCCTCTACAAATACCTTCGTCCCGTCGTAGAACGCACTGTGATACACCAGATCCGAATACATATCGCAGAGTGTAGCAATCGGCAGATAGAGCCCCTCTTCATCCGCGCGCACGTCGATCCCGTAGTCGGCGAGATTGTATGTCACAGGGCTTTTCTCCGGTAAGTATTGTGTGTCAGCAACCCGCACATAGGGTGCGCCGTCCAGATACGTATTGTCCATATCCTCCTGCGTCAGGATCATGACATTTGTGAATCCGGCCATGTCTTGTGAGGAAATGGTTTCCGCCTCACTATCTATAGTTGCCAAGCCTGTCGCATTTACGACCGTATAGATTCCGGTATCCGTCCCGCTCTCCTCGACAGTTATCTCCTTATCCGGCAGGTACAGGTGATAGTAATCGGCGATGTCGATGTAGGCGACATTCGGCATGTCCTCATAAAACCGCAGTTTGACAGTTTCGCCTGTGTCTGCGTCCTTAAAGATTGGGACATCTTTCTCCGAATAGACGGCTGAGCTGCCGGTCCGCTCCTCTTCGGTCTGAACATTTGCTTCCGAAGTCTGGGACTGCGGTTCCGGCTGGCCTTGTGGAGCCTTGCGCAGGTTCACTGCGGCGGCGATGGCGATCAGAAGCAGTACTGCAAGTATACAAATAATATGTTTCACTTTCTTCGACATCGTGAACTCGCTCCTTCTGTCATATAGTATTGTGCAGCAAATCCTTGATGCCTGTCACTGTGAACAGTTATTCCCAGTGACAGGCACTTTTGTGTGCAAATCACGGGGACTGTTCCACCACCCCGCTCACATACTCAAGAAACCGCCGGATACTGAACGGGCATTCCAGCGCCGCATCTCCTTCCGCCATGAGCAGCAGCTCTTCACCGCTTTCATAATCCGCAGAAAGGCTCCACCCGTGCACACTCGTCTCATTGTGCCGGTAATAGCCGTTCTTCTCAGGAATTTCCTGCTCCCGGATCAGCTGCGCGAGTCCCTTCACAAACTCTTCTCCCACTTCCGACCGGTATTGCTGAATGATATAGCTCTCTCCCGATATATCGAAGGCCAGCAGATATGCACCGCTCTCCCCTCTCTCCACATTGATGCTGTAGCGCCCGGCGGGCCAATCCGCATCGTTCGGGACATCAAACCTGGTATCCTCCAGCGAAAATGTCAGATGAAACTCCTTAAGTTCATCCGATGCGATCTCTTTGGGCATATCCCAGGGATCATCCACGATCGCAAGCTCGCCCTCCAGCGCCTCCTCCCGCACAAAGCGGAAAGAATGCCCTTCGGCATCCAACACCATCTCTCCCGCTGTCAAAACACCGCTCCTCCAGGTGAGTTCACTCATCATCTCGAACATTAAGTTGCGGTCTTTGGCGTTGTACACGACCCCGTATCGGTCTGTCCCTGTAACGCCAACCGTGTACAGATCTTCGAAGCTGCTCCAGCGAATAGTCATTTGGTCTCCGGCAAAATCCAGAGTTGTATCGCCGTTCACGTCAACCCAGTGCCCCTGCAGTGCGTCCAAAGACAGCGGTACATCATCCGTGTCGGGGGATGACTGGGTATCGGAAGTATTTTGGCCTGATTGCGCGTCTGACAGACCAGCTGACGCGTCTGACTGGCCAGTTGCCTCGGCTGACAGGCCAGTTGCTGCGCCTGCCGTCGGGCCGATTGCTGCCTCATCCGCCTTCTCCCGCCGGGATCCGCATCCGCTGAGCGCAAAAAGTAACAGCAATAAAACCACACTGATTTCTGTGATGATCATCATTCTCTTCATATTCTTTCGATCACCTTTTTTGCTTAAGTTGTCCGTGTGCATTGTTCAACATATACCGTATTCAGCGGATCGCCCCATTCACCTTTCAAGTATGACCGTCTCCAACTCCCGCCGCAGTTCCGCGGTATCGCCGTGAAATACCACTGCCCGCATGCCGACATAGTATGCCGCCTCCGCGTTGGCCGGTGTATCATCAATGAAAACGGATTCCTCCGCGCTGATCCCAAATCTTTCGCACGCCAGCCGGAATATTTCCGGCTGCGGCTTGACCAGGCCGACCTCCGCGCTGATCAGGACATCCTCGAACAGCTCATGACCCGGGATTTTTTCCCAGAAACTGCGCCAATTCACGCACGTATTTGAGAGAACAAATGAACGAAATCCCCTATCCTTTAAATCCTGCAGCAGTTCCAGCATTCCATCGATCGGGACGATTTTCCTGCCTTCCCGGTAGAGCAGATCATGTACGGCAAAATGCAAATGCGCCGGTACTCTGTCGCATATGCGCCGCTCAGCTTCCTCAGTAGAAATAGAGCCTCTGTCCTGCATCGCCCATTCCAGGGAGCGAAAGACTTCTTTCCTGAGAATAGCCACATCTTCTTCAGACAAATGGTGCTCTTCGATATACGACTCTGTATCGAACCGCATCAGTACGCCCACCATGTCAAATATGATATTTCTGATCATCGCAGTTACTCTCCTGTTTGGCGGTTGGCTTCGTGAGATTAAAGTGACCAGGATCCCTCATATTTCCCCAAGCCAAAGACTTCGCGCATACTGTCAGTTGCTGTTACAACTCTTTTGTCTTCCGTCATCCACAGGATTCCGTTGCAGCACCACAT
>CADCIK010000081.1 GCA_902801415.1 uncultured Lachnospiraceae bacterium | reverse complement strand
GAAACTGGGCCTCGTCTACGAAGGAGAAGTGATCTTTAAAGAAGCATCATCGGATTGAAAAGGCTGTCGCCGGCTGGCGGCGGCTTTTTTTCCTTGATTGATTTGGAGCAATCTAGTGGAAACAGGTTGAAATCGTCCAACCGGTGTATAATCCACCGGGATGACTGGCGCAATCTAGTGGAAACGGGGCGAAATTGTCCAACTTGGTGCATAGTCCACCGGGATGACTGGCGCAAGCTAGTGGAAACGGGGTGAAATTGTCCAACTTGGTGCATAGTCCACCGGGGCGACTGGCACAAGCTAAAGGAAACGTAGTGTAATTGCCCAACTGAAGGTTATGAAGCAAGTGGGTTGGGCAATCTGGCGTGTTCAAGGGCGATTTTCTCCAGTGGCAGCCTCGCTTGATTATTATTTCGTTCAAAAATGTCAGCTGTCTTGTAATTTGTTGGCGCCAGCTCTTCAAAAGTCAGCTCTATTGCCCAACGCGGTGTATAATCCACCGGGGCGACTGGCGCAAGCTAGTGGAAGATGGGCGGAATCGTCCAACCAGTGTATAATCCACCGGGGCGGCTGGCACAAGCTAGTGGAAACGGGGCGAAATCAGCCAACGCATTGGATGGTCTACCGGGGCGACTGGCGCAATCTAGTGGAAACGGGGTGAAATCGCCCAACGCATTGGATAGTGCACCGGAGCGACTGGCACAAGGCACAAGCTAAAGTGAGTATGTAAGGAGCAGCAGTTTATGATCGACAAAGTATACCGATATATGAAAAGCTGCCATATGATCCCTCCGGGACGGCGCATTCTGGTGGCTGTCTCGGGTGGCGCAGATTCGATGTGCCTGTTGGAACTTCTGCGGAAACTGCAAGAGCGGGCTCAGCTGGAAATTCGGGTCCTGCATGTCCATCACGGACTGCGGGAGAGTGCGGAGGATGACCTCCAATACGTTGCAGAGTACTGTAAAGAAGCAGGAATTCCCTTCCAGGCGGTGCGAGTGGACGCGGCAGGATACGCCGCCGCAAATGGACTGTCTGTGGAAGAAGCGGCACGTCATTTGCGGTATGAAGCGCTCGAGAAGGCTGCTAAAGAGTGGGACACGCAAGCTGATCATTCCGAATGCCGTATTGCGGTGGCCCACCACATTGAAGACCAGTCGGAGACAGTGCTCTTTAATCTTGTGAGGGGAAGCCGCTTGACAGGGCTCCGCGGTATGCTTCCGGTCAACGGAAGGATCATCCGCCCGCTGTTATGCTGCAGCCGGGAGGAGATAGAAAGCTACTTGATGGAGCATGGAATCACCTGGAGAGAGGACGAGACCAATGAAGATGTCCGCTATTCCAGAAATCTTATTCGGAAACAGGTGATGCCGCTCCTGTTGACGATCAACAAAGGCGCACGAGAGCATATCATGAGGGCTGCTGAGGAGGCCGCGGAGGCAGAAAGCTACCTGTCCGCCGAAACAGAGCGCGCACTGAAACGATGCTGCATCCAGGGCAGATACACCAAGCAGGTTGAAGGCAGTGTCCAGGGCGGATACAGCAAGCAGGTTGAAAGTGGTGTATATAACTTCGACGGCAAGCAGAGCCGGGAAATAGTTATCCATATTCCTTCTCTGCTCGAAGAACCCCCGCTCTTGCAACGGAGAGTCGTTTATGCAGCCATCGCAGAAGCATCCGGACGCAAAAAGGATCTGCAGGACGTACACGTACAGGCTGTTCTGGGGCTCTGCAGGAAGCCGGGAAACGGAGAACTTGATGTCGCCGGGGGCGTGCATGTGACAAAAGTGTACGAACAGTTGTATTTGAACCCTGATACAGGCGCAAAGGCTATCATGCCTGAAACAAAAGCCGGCCAGCCAGAACTCCCGATCATTCAGGTGTTCGATGACCCATTCACACACCTGCCGACAGAGCCGGAGGCGTATACGTGCAGGGTATTTGATTTTGACGGGGATATGGATGCGGTGCCCCGAAAGCAGTATACGAAATGGCTCGATTATGATAAAATAGGGAAGCTTCCGATTTTCAGGACAAGGCGCACAGGTGACTGTATCACACTTGATGAATACGGACGGACCAAGTCCATTGCCCGCTATATGATCGACCGGAAAGTGCCCGCTCAGATCAGAGACAGGATCGTGATGCCGACATGCGGCAGCGAGATCTTATGGGTGCCGGGAGGGCGGATCAGCGCCGCGTACATGGTCAGCACCGATACGAAGAGGATTCTGGAAATCCGCTGGGATCCGGAAGGGGATGCAGCCAAGTAAATCCACTGGGATCGGCGGAGAAGGCAGTCCTGGAAATCCGCTGGAAGCCGGCAGGAAAGATAGTCCAATAATTTCATATTTCAGATGAGAGGATGTTATGCGCGAGACAATCAGAGAACTAATCAGTGAAGAACAGGTCAATGAGAGGATCAGAGAGCTGGGAGAGAAGATCTCCAAAGACTACGAGGGTAAGACAGTACATTTAGTTTGTATTTTGAAGGGCGCGTGCTTCTTCATGTGTGAGCTTGCAAAGCGCATCACAGTGCCGATATCTATGGATTTCATGACTGTATCCAGCTATGGAAGCGGCACAAAGTCCAGCGGCATTGTCAGGATCCGCAAGGATCTGGACGATCCGATCAAGGATCTCGACGTCATCATCGTTGAGGATATCGTTGACTCGGGCCGCACACTTTACTATCTGCAGGATGTCTTTAAAGAGAGAGGATGCCATAGCGTCCGCACCTGCACGCTGCTCGACAAGCCCGAGCGCCGTGTATGCGACCTGACTGTGGACTACACCGGATTCGTCATTCCGGACCAGTTTGTAGTCGGCTACGGCATGGACTATGACCAGAAATACAGAGATCTGCCCTTTATCGGCGTGGTGGAATTCTCTGAAGAGGACTGACAGGAGAAACTTTAGAAACTGAGGTAGAAATTTGAACAATCGTAACCCTAGACCAATGAACAGCCTGCTGTTTCCGATCGCGATGCTCGTCCTGTTCATCTTCATGTTTTCGCCTATGCTGAGAGGATCCTTTTCATCCAATCAGGATGCCTACAAACTCGAAGATTTTCAGAGAGATCTGGCAAGCGGCGAAGTGCAGGCGGTTGTGATCACACCCAATCGCGACAATGACACCGGTTTTGCCGTGGTCACGCGCAGTGACAACGAGAGGAAGATCCTCTACGCGACCCAGATCGCGGAAGTTGAGAAGATCGCAAGGGAGAGCGGGATCGAGCCGACGGTCAAGGATATACCGTCCGAGAACACATTCATGACCAGCGTCCTTCCGACGGTCCTTGTCGTTGCCATCTGTCTGCTCTTCTTCTATCTGATGAACGCGCAGACCATGGGAGGCGGCGGATCCAATGCCAAGATGATGAATTTTGGCAAGAGTAAAGCGAGGCTCACCAATGAGAGCGGCGTCACGCTCAATGACGTGGCAGGCCTCAAGGAGGAGAAGGAGGACCTGGAGGAGATCATCGATTTCCTGAAGGATCCCGGCAAGTTTACAAGGCTCGGCGCGCGCATTCCCAAGGGCGTTCTGCTCGAGGGTGCCCCCGGCACCGGCAAAACATTGCTCGCCAAGGCTGTTGCCGGCGAAGCGGGCGTTCCCTTCTTCAGCATTTCCGGTTCCGACTTTGTCGAGATGTTCGTCGGCGTCGGCGCTTCCCGCGTGAGGGATATGTTTGATGAAGCCAAGAAGAACTCACCCTGCATCGTTTTCATCGATGAGATCGACGCGGTGGCGAGGCGCAGAGGCACAGGCCTCGGCGGTTCTCACGACGAGCGCGAGCAGACCCTGAACCAGCTCCTTGTGGAGATGGACGGATTCGGCGTCAACGAGGGCATCATTGTCATGGCGGCCACCAACCGTGTGGACGTGCTTGATCCCGCCATTCTTCGTCCGGGCCGCTTCGACAGAAAGATTTCTGTGGGAAGACCGGACATAAAGGGCAGAGAGGACATCCTCAAGGTCCACTCCAAGGACAAACCTCTGAGCGAGGACGTGGATCTCAAGGAGATCGCCCGCACGACTGCCGGTTTCTCCGGCGCGGATCTGGAAAACCTCATGAACGAGGCGGCGATCGGCGCGGCGAGAGCGGACCGGAATTATATTACACAGTCCGATATCAAGGAGGCCTTCATCAAGGTCGGCATCGGCAAGGAGAAGAAGAGCCATGTGATCACCGACGAGGAGAAGCGCATCACTGCTTTCCACGAGTCGGGACACGCCATTCTCTTCCACGAGCTGCCCAAGGTGGGACGGGTTTATACCATTTCCATCATTCCCACGGGAATGGGCGCCGGCGGCTACACCATGCAGCTGCCTGAGAAGGACGAGATGTACATGACCAAGGGCCGCATGCTGCAGGAGATCATGGTGAGCCTGGGCGGCAGAATTGCCGAGGAGCTGGTCCTGGATGACATCACTACAGGCGCTTCCGCAGACATTCGTCAGGCGACCAATATCGCAAGACATATGGTCATGCGCTACGGCATGTCTGAGAAGATCGGCACGATCAACTACGAGCAGGAGACTGACGACGTATTCCTGGGCTATGATCTCGGACACGAGAACAAGCACAGCGAGTACATCAGCGGTGAGATCGACAAGGAAGTGAAGAGGATCGTGGCAGAGTGCTACGACGAGGCAAAGAAGATCGTCAAGGCCCATGAAGATGTCCTCTTCAGATCGGCAGAACTCCTGATGGAGAAAGAAAACCGGCAGGGGAGCCGGCGTAACGAAGAACAGCTGTACACACCGGCAGGGGAGCAGGCATGTACAGGAGATATCAGCAAATGTATGAAGCGTCTGACAGACGCGTAATGGGTTACAGAGAGGGGATAACGGTATAACCGTTGCATAATACTGCCCCTTTTTGGGGGCAGTATTTCATATTTATGGGGAATACGCGGAATTTGTTACAGATTGTGAATAATGTACAATTCACATTTTGAGCCGATATGAACTTTGTGAGTTCTGCGGATTTATCTCTGGGGGAAGATTTGTTAATATAATGGCGTAACCCCCAATACATTATAAGTTTTTGCTATACCCCATTTAGAAGAATACCTTCTCTAAAAAAGACAGTCCCCCAAGCGCTGTCTTTTTTACGTTGAACCGGCATTATGCCCTGTCAGCTTCAGGCGGTCTGTCCGCTGCGGAGCAGGCAGGGCTTTTTTGT
>CADCIK010000080.1 GCA_902801415.1 uncultured Lachnospiraceae bacterium | reverse complement strand
GACGCAATACGAGAACTGCACCCAGAATTTGACGGTACCATCAGCTTGTAATAGTATATCAAAAAAGACTAACTAAATGCTATCTACTTACCATTGGAGTCTGTTCCCCTGACTCAGTCCTCTGCCCCGCCTTGGTCAGCCTAATCGCATACACAGCCTCCACTACCAGGAGCACGACAAAGATGGCAATCTGTACATAGGACGTTGACGCCGCCTGCTCCAGGTAGATCCGGTTCGTAAAGTCGATCAGGAAGTGCGCGACGATCACCTGCACGATGCTGTTGTTCCGCAGATATACGGCACCAAACGCCAGTCCGACTACCAGCGAATATGCCGACTGCAACGCAACTGTATTAAAGCTCTGCCCAACCAGATTAGTCATATGCATTGCCGCAAACACAATGGCAGAAAAGAACAGGCAGCTGAAATCGTCATGCCCTTTCTTCTTGAGATTGTAGATGAATATGCCTCTGAAGAGCACTTCCTCAAAGAATGCCGGAGCGATTGCTGTAATCGCGCCTTCAATGAAGTAATAAGCTCCCCCGATAACCATTCCCGAACTAAGATTATAGAAAACGTTCCACACCGAAAACAACAAAAGCGGGATCACAATTTTGAGATTTCTGAAATGGTTCTGGCCCCTGAAAGCTCTTCTGTAGATCACGAGCAGCACCGCAGCCACCACGACACGCGCGACCGATGAGCTCAGGTCCGGATGCATATAAAGACTGGTGGCAGCCACGATGATCCCGGCTGCCAGAAATGAAACTGTGGTCAGTATGATTTCAAATATAATAGGATGCTTCTCACCAAATGAATACATAGCTTGTCTGTCCTCCTGACTCCCCGCAGCGTTTGTAACAATTCTGTAATGGGGTCAGACCCCTTATCTAATTCTTCACAATCCGGCGAATACCCGCATGGCTTTCTCCACATCCTCTTCCATTGCCTTCTGGGCAGCAAGCGCCAGGTCATGGAAGAAAAGGACATTTCCCGCCTGCAATTTGTCGATGACTGCCTGCGTTCCGGCTTTGGCCATGTAGCTATAGTAATTGATCTTTCTGAGGCCGCACTCGATTCCCTTGCGGTAGTCCTCAGGCGAAACGCCACTTCCGCCATGCATGACGAGCGGAAGCCTTGTTCTGATAGAGATTTCCTTCACGCGTTCAAAATCCAGAATCGGCTTATTCTTATAAATGCCATGTGCTGTACCAAAGCTAGGCGCAAGCGCATCGATTTTGGTCTCCTTGCAGAACTCGACAGCTTCATCCGGATCTGTGTAGACCGGCCCGGTAGGAGCAAACGACCTGCCTTTGCCGGAAGCAGCCTTTCCGGACGTCGCCTGCCCAGACGCAGCCTTCCCACCTTCACCAGCAGCCTTCCCCGACGCAGCTTCTCCACCCTCTCGTGCAGCCATTGCCCCGAGTTCAGCTTCCACACCGCAGTTGTATTTGGACGCAATTTCGACTGCCTTTTTGGTATTCTCAAGATTTTCTTCATATGAAAGCGTACTTCCGTCATACATGACACCGGTAAAACCGAGTTCCAGCGCCTGCTTCATATAACTCAGCGTCTCACAGTGATCAAGATGAACACACACCGGTACTTTGGCAGCCTTGGCAGCCTGAACCATGACCGGTCCGATCTTGGCAAGGGGAGCCACGTCTTCATGGAGTTCCGCATGAGAGATGATCACCGGAACATTCAGCCGCTCTGCAGCATCGATTACCGCGTTGATACATTCCAGATTCGGCGTGTTGAACGCACCGATCGCAATATTGTCATGATCAGCAATTGTAAGGATTTCTTTCAGATTAATAAGCATATTTTGGCACGCATAATCCAATCATCGGTGATGGTGACTGGATTTTTCCTTTCTCATTTAAGCTTATCTCCTGTCTTGCTTACGGCAGATATACAGTAGATGGTTTGTGTTACCCAGCAGCTCCCGCTTTTCAGCAAAAGCCAAATACCATTCAGAAAAAGCTTCAAACTCTTCATCCGTCATTGCAAAGTCGGGACGCTTTTCGATAGGTTCCAGCAGACCGTCCACACCTGCTGTCGTGATCCAATCGACCGGTTTCTCGCGAAACAGGTCCTCAAACTCCGTAACATCGTATCCCGTAAAGATCTGTTCTTTGAAATGCCTTACCTTATAGTCATCCGTAAAATTCTCTGCCTGTCCCTTGGCCCATTTTCCATAGAAGTAGTTTGCATACATGATAGCAAACACAGATATAAAGGCAAACAGAATTACGCCGCCGGGCTTCGTGACCCGAATCGCCTCATCGATTGCTCGGTTCACTTCATCTGCTTCATACAGATGATACATAGGGCCCAAACTCAATGTCACGTCAAAATAGTCATCCACAAACTGACTCAGGTCCGTTGCGTCTCCCTGGAAAGACCTGATGTTGGCCATTCCTTTGCTATTTTTTCTCAATAATGCCAGATGTTTCTCGACTAATTCCACAGCCGTCACATCCATGCCTTCGCTTGCAAGGGCAATAGAATATCTCCCTGTCCCAGCGCCAATCTCTAGTATTTTGGACTGACTGCCCGCATAGCGATGAATATAAGCCATTGTTGTACGATATTCCAGCTGGCCATGCCGTGTTCTCGTAGTCCGTTCATCTTCCGTATAGTCGTCATAATAATTGCTTACTAAGTATTCTCTCGTACTCATAATATTTCAATATACGCCTTGGTTATTATCTTCCAACACTAACAATGTACCCCTGACTCAGAGTGAGTCACTGTCCTCCTGACTCATTATATCAAAGGACGCCATCTCCTCATATAGAGGAAATGACGTCCCATCCATCCAATCTTCTTATTTACCCCCGAATCACTCCTCCGCAATACTTGTATATTCATCGAAGAGCTCCGCGCCGCAGTCCTCGCGGATGCTGTCCCAGACGGGCTGGCACATCTGTCTCATATCCTCGTAGTCCTTTTGGGAGGGCGTGACGATCTCCATGCCGGCCTCCTCCAGATATTTGATGGCTTCCTCAGCCTTGTGGTCAGATATGTCCTTTGCATCCTCCTGAGCAAGGCGGGCCGCTTCTTCAATGATGGCGGCCTGTTCTTCAGTGAGACTGTCCATGAACTTGCCGCTGGCGATCAGAGTGACCAGGTCCGGAACGGCATTGGTCATGATCAGGCGCTTCTGCTGCTCGTAGAGCTTGGCCGTCACGATCAGGGGAAGGGCGTTCTCCTGGGCGTCGATAGTCCCCTGCTGCAGACCGATATAGACTTCGGAGAAAGTCATAGGGGTCGGATTGGCGTTGACGCTCTTCCAGAACTGAATGTGATATTTGTTCTCCATGACACGGATCTTCTGACCAGCGATGGACGAAAGGTCCGTATAAGGCTGGGACATAGTCATCACGCGGAAGCCCTGGTCCGTGATTCCAAGAAAGCGGTAGCCGTGCTCCCTGTAAATCTCGCGGAATTCATCCATCAGCTCCTCATTTTCCATATTTTGGCGGAATGTTTTGATATCCGTATAGACACAAGGTGTGTCAAAAACGCACAGCTGGGGAATGTAGCTGACCTGAGGCGAAGGGGAAGCTACGATAAAGGGAATATCTCCGTCCTTCATGCTCTCCATCAGCTCCAGATCTGTTCCCAGTGTACTGTCGGTATATACCTGGATCTTCATTTTGCCGTCACTGAGCTTGCTCACATAATCGGCAAAAGTCTGCGCGAATACATTTGTGACCGTCTCACCTGAACTGCAGGTCGCGAGCGGCCATGCAAAGTGCTGTTCATTATTTCTACTGCTGATAAAACCATATGCTATTGCGGCAACAATGATCGCGATAGCAATCAGCTGTCTGATTCTCTTTCCACTCATACTCTGTTGTGACCTCCTATTGAAAGATATATCCTATACCAGCACCAGGCTGATGGCCGGAATAAAAGTGATCAGCAGCAGCGCAATGATAAACATGCAGATCAGCGGGATCGCTTTTTTGGAAATGTCCATCACGGGGATTCCCGTCATGGCGCTGGCGACAAACAGGTTGACGCCAATAGGCGGAGTCACGTAGCCGATGGCCAGATTGACGACCATCATGACGCCGAAATGGATTCCTGTCATGCCAAAACCCTTAACAATAGGCAGCAGGATGGGCGTCAGGATCAGGATCGCCGGCGTCGTATCCATGAACATGCCGACAATCAGCAGGAAAACATTGATTACCAGCAGGACGATGACCTTATTGCTGAAGTTGGCCAGGATCCAGGTGCTGACAGTCTGCGGAACCTGCATAAGGGTCAAAACCCTGCTGAAGGCGATGGCCGCTGCCATAATAAAGAGGATGGGCGTATAGGTGCCCACTGCCTCGAGAAAGAGGTGGTAGAGCTCGGAGGGTTTGATCTCCTTGTAGACTACCAGACCGATCAAGAGGGCGTAGAATACAGAGATAACAGCCGCCTCTGTGGGAGAAGCGATACCGCTGTAAATACTGCCCAGGATGATCACAGGTGACAGAACTGCCAGAAAGCTCTCTTTCATGACAGAGACAAAGCCCCTGCCGTGCAGCTCATCGATGTATGCCGCGATCTTTTCCTTGTCCTCGCCGTATTTCTTGCAGTGATAGACCGCGTAGGTCATCAGAAGCAGGGCGATCAGGACGCCGGGGATAATGCCCGCGGTAAAAAGGTCGCTAACAGATTCGCCCGAGGCCAGACCGTACATAATAAAGGGAATGCTGGGCGGAATGATGACGCCCAGACTTCCCGCCACGGCGATAATAGCCACGCAGAATTTCTTCTCATATCCCAGACGAAGCAGAATGGGCAGAGTCATGCTGCCGACTGCCGCCACCGTAGCCACGCCGGAGCCCGAGATGGCACCGTAAAAGAGGCAGGTGACAATGACCGCGCAGGGAAGACCTGCTGTCCGCTTTCCGATCAGGAAGGAAAACAGGTCAAACAGCCGGCGGGAAATACCGCCTCTGGCCATCAGGATACCGGACAGA
>CADCIK010000079.1 GCA_902801415.1 uncultured Lachnospiraceae bacterium | reverse complement strand
TCAATACTTTGCTGCTTCAAAGATATCGTCTTTCCCGGCAATACCGTGATGTTCAGGAACAGTATCGGACAAATATTGCCGACATTTCCCATGATCTGAAGACGCCGATCACTACCCTGTCTGGGTATATCGACTTATTAGTATTGAAATACCGGGAATTTGGAAACAATTCCCCTGAAGTAAATCTTGCCCTGCAGAAAACAAAACAAAAAGCGCAGATGATGCAGCATATCATACTCCAACAGCTGGATTTTGCCAGAATCTGTTCGGGGGATGCGGAATTTCCATTGAAACGCATAAACCTTACAGAATTGTGCCGGGAGATCGCGCTTTCATACTATGATTGCCTGAATGATAATCATTTTCAGGTAAGTTTGGATTTAAGTGATCCTCCAATTTATGCTGCGACGAGTCCTGACGCGATTCGCTGCATCATGCAAAATTTGATCGACAATTCTATTAAGTATGGCGAATCCGGCAGGTTTTTGGGAATTGCCATTTCGCAAAATGATCAGGAAATTGTCATACAGATATCAGATCATGGACCCGGCATTCCGCCTGCGGAGCAGAAAAAGATCTTTGACAGAAACTATCAGATCAATAAATCAGACTATGCTTTACAAGGACATGCCGGATTGGGACTATCCATCGTGGAAAAGATTGCCGCACGTTGTCACATGTCAATTCAGTTGGAGAGCCAGCCTGGAGCTACTTGTTTTTCAATTATTGTTAGAAAAACGTTAGAAATGCGAACAGAAAATGACAACATCGGCTGATATCATATCATTCAATAAGACATCCATTTACAGAAAGGGGGCTTATTGAATTGAATGCATACACATACATCATAGAAGGGGAATACATTTCAAAAAGGTTCGATTCCACCATAGCCTTAAACAATTTCAATATTCATGTTCCGGAAGGTTCGATCTATGGACTGATTGGTCTGAACGGTGCCGGGAAAAGCACTCTCATGAAAATACTGGTTGGACTTGAGACGATGGACAAGGGCAGCCTGCGAATTTTTGATCATACAGGAGTTACATCAGAAGGATTGGATTCAACCGGGTCCATCATTGAGTATCCATATTTTTACGAGCACTTGACGGGACTTGAAAATTTACAGCTCCATGCTTCCTATATGGGATTTCATGACAAGAAACGGGCAGCTGAGGTCTTAGAGCAGGTTGATCTGACGGCGGCGGCCGGGCGAAAGGTTTTGACTTATTCGCTGGGGATGCGTCAACGCCTTGCTATCGCGCGTGCCATATTAGCCTATCCTAAGTTGTTGATACTGGACGAACCAACGAACGCGCTTGATCCGGAAGGGATCAAGAATATGCGAACCCTGATGAAGGAGCATTTGGCGGATTGGATTGGGATAATCGATCAGCATAAAATGGTTCAGGAAAAGACAATGGTCGAAATAAAGAACAACAACCGGAGCCATTTGACTATCTGCATTGATGATGTCAGGAAAAGCTGTATCATTCTCGAACGTCTTGGAATCAAAGATTTTGCAGTACAAGAAAATAACAGAATTCATATTTATCAGAATACGGATTCATCCATGATTGCTAAGGAACTGATAAATGGCGGGGTTTCCCTTTATGAACTGTCGCAGGCCAATAAAACATTAGAGGACTATTTCTTTGCAGTTCTGCAGAATGGAGGCCAGCAATGAGAATATGGTCACTAGTGCGCCTTGAGGCTCGAAAAATCAGGATCAGAAATCTTATTCTGTTAGATGTTCCGATTACGGCAATTTTGCTTTTCTCAACCTTTGTTTCCATATTCGGAGTAAATCAGGACCACGCCAGCAGTTTTGCGGCGATCTTTAAAATGATGACATCTACCGTATGGGATTTCTATTTGTTTTATACAGCTTATCTGATCAGCAAAATTATCGTGGAAGAATATGTCAACCATACAGTAATGATCATGTTTACATATTCGATTAAAAGGACACGCATTTTTCTGGCAAAAATACTGCTGGCTTCTATGATTAGCCTTACTTGTCAATTTCTATCGCAGGTTATCTGCTTTGCTTTTGTTATTATCGCAGATAACCGGTTTTCTCTGGTAAATGGTGTCCTTACGAAAAGTGCCTGCAACGAATTCTGGCAATATGTGATGGTTGATACGGCATTGGATTTTTGTTTATCTATCAGGTGATCATCAGCCAGATCAATTCGTTCCCGATTCTATGGTGCAGCTATACGTCGATATTTATAGTGTGTATCGCCTTCTATGTCTTTTCAATTCATCATTGGATGAATAGACTGAAAGTTTGAGAAATATCTCGAACAATCCGGCCACGGGAAACATCCCCAAAGAGCCGCCGAAAAGATGTTACACATACGGGTATTCCGGAAGACCGTACAGTAATGGTCGCGGAAGATGTGCCTGTCTATGGAAAGGAATGAGTTTTGGATATGTCAGATTCACTTACCGGTACCAGTCGCTTTATCAGTCTTATCCTTCGCCATAAGCCGGAGGCGATCGGCATCACGCTGGATGAGCATGGCTAGGCGGATGTTGATGATATGATTGCCGGGATCAATCTGGGGAATATAAGATTGACAGAGATATGCTGGACGAAATTGTCAGAACAGATGAGAAACAACGGTATTCTTATAACGAAGATCATACGCTGATTCGTGCAAATCAGGGACATTCTATTCCAGTAGATGTGGAACTGGAGGAAATGGAACCGCCGGAATTTCTGTATCACGGAACCGCGAAAAGTTTACGGCATCCATTGATAAACAGGGATTGATCCCGAAGTCGAGGCTGTATGTGCACCTGTCTCTGGATGAAGAGACTGCGGTCAAGAAGAGGTGTCCCGACGATTACGGATTAGATTCCACCGGCACTGCGGAGAAGGCTGGGGGACAGGCGTGAGTGCCAATGTCCCTCACGGTGGCACTCACGATGAAGAAAAAATAAGAGAATCCTATGAATCTGGCATTCTCGCAATGGTAAAGTCAAATAACAGAATTACCCGGAAAGAAATGGCGGAAAGTTATCAATCAGTCTCCGTTCTCTTCGAAGGATAATTAACAAAATGGATGAATTACATTACGTTGGAAGCGGAAATCACGGACATTGGGAGATCAGGCATGATCAATATTGACTTCGCGCAAGGTGACTGATGGGGCGACTGATTCAGACAAAGAAGCAAGTGGGTACAAGTAGATGCACCAGCCGCGAAGTAGTTTGAACTAAGAACAAGCGCGATATAAATTATCGTGATCCAAATGGGCGATAAAACCAAATAAAAGTAGCGCACACGCTACTAAAATTACGCAGATTTCTTTATGGAGACTCGAGCTGGAGTGATCCTCCGGAGTCAAAATACTGACAACCAAATAACCCCGGTGCTATAATTTCTCATGAGAGATTATGGCACCGCTTTTTTGTGCGATAAGCCGGTAAGCGCAGCTCGTGCTTGCACGAAGATGCATTGACCGGCCAACGGTCAATCGAGTAGGAGGCCCTCCTGCTCGATTGCGATAAGCCGGTAAATGCTATGTGAGGTACATGATGAGACTCAAAGACGCAATTGCATCCCTGCAGCTTGGCAGGAAAAAGAAGCCTGAACTCAAGGCACTGTGCACCATATGGAGCGAACAGGCGGATGACGGGCCGCTTGCTGTGCCGCTGCCTGAGTATCCCAGACCGCAGATGAAACGGGCGGATTGGACCTGCCTGAACGGATGGTGGGAGTACGGAATCTGTCTTGCGGGGGAGGCGGGAAAAGCAGCAGAACCTGATGGATCAATACTGGTCCCCTTTTCTCCGGAAACCGAACGATCCGGCGTCAAACGCACCCTGCAGCCGGGCGAGACCCTCTGGTACAGAAAGACCATCGAGGACCTTCAAATGCCGGAAGGGAAAAGGCTGATCCTGCATTTCGGGGCTGTGGATGAGCGCTGCGCTGTATTCTGGAACGGCCATAAGGTGGGAAGCCATCGTAACGGATATCTTGCGTTCAGCTTTGATGTGACAGAATTCGCGGTACCCGGCCGCAATGAGCTGAAAGTGCTGGTTCGGGATGATACGGATGAAGGAAACGAGTGCCGGGGCAAGCAGACCCTCAATCCGGGCGGCATGTTCTACCACGCGCAGAGCGGCATCTGGCAGACCGTCTGGATGGAAATGGTTCCGGAAATCTATCTCGAGCACATGAGGATCACTCCTTTCCCTGAAGAAGAAGCCATTGAACTGGCGCTGCGGCTCACTGAAGCGGCAGATGTCCGGAAAGGTGATGCGGAAGAAACGGTAAAAGGTGTGCGCAGAGAGATCCGGATCACTGTGCAGGGCGATGAAAATATCTACACATATCCCATGTCCGCCCGTCTGAAGGTGCGGATCCCTGTGAAGAACCCCCGTCTCTGGAGCCCCGAAAACCCGGAGCTGTACGATCTGCGGATCGAAGCGGGGGAAGATGTGGTCGAGAGCTACTTTGCCATGCGGTCCTTCGGTGTCGGAAATGATGAAAAGGGAAAGGCCAGGCTGCTTCTGAACGGCGAGCCTTACTTTTTCAACGGAATTCTGGATCAGGGATACTGGCCGGAGAGCCTTATGACGCCGCCCTCGGACGAGGCGCTCGTGTACGACATAGAGCAGATGAAGAAGTTCGGATTCAACATGCTCCGCAAGCATGTCAAAATAGAGTCGGCCCGCTTTTACTATCACTGCGACCGGATCGGAATGGTGGTCTGGCAGGATATGATAAACGGCGGAGGCCCCGTGCAGTCGCTCCTTGAGACCTATCTGCCCACGATCCTTCCGGCAGCAGGCAGACATCTGCGCGACAACCATTACAAATTGTTCGTGAGAGAGGATGAGAAGGCGCGGAAGCGCTTCGAGAGGGACATCGTCCGCATGGTGCATCAGCTTTATAACTATCCCTGCATTGGACTCTGGGTTCCTTTTAATGAGGGGTGGGGACAGTTTGACGCGCTTCGGATCGAACAGCTCGTTCGGAAAGCTGATCCCACAAGACCGATCGATCATGCCAGCGGTTGGTTCGATCAGGGGGGAGGCGATGTGCGCAGCGTGCACAATTACTTCCGCCCGCTGGTGGTTGAGAAAGACGAGAGAGCCTTTGTGATCTCCGAATATGGAGGCATCAATTGCCAGATCCCGGATCACTCGATGAGCAGCGAGGTATACGGCTATCATCAGACGACAGCGGAAGAATTCCCGCAGGCGTTCGCACAGGCCATGGAGCAGATCCATGCGCTGGTGGATGACGGACTTTGCGCAGCCGTGTACACGCAGGTATCTGATATAGAAGAAGAGACGAACGGACTTCTGACCTATGATCGGAAAGCGGGGAAACTATGAAATCTAAACTATTCGCACCAGTGGACATGACGGTGGGAGAGCCCGTCATACAGATCATCAAGTTTACGATTCCCATGCTGCTGGGCAATGTGGCCCAGCAGCTCTATAATACCGTGGACAGCATAATTGTAGGACGCTTTGTGGGTGACAATGCGCTGGCAGCGGTCGGCAGTGCCGGCCCGATCCTGAATCTGATGCTGGTCCTGTTCATGGGCATTTCCGTGGGCGCAAGCATTATGGTGTCCCAGTTCTTCGGCGCGCGCCAGAGGGAATCCCTTTCCAAGTCCATCGGCGCCTGTGTTGTGCTGACCGGCGCCGCTTCTCTGATCATCATGGTTGTGGGGCCGCTCGTCACCATGCCCCTTCTGCGGCTTCTGGGAACGCCGGAGAGCATCATCGGCTGGTGCCGGAACTATCTGATCATCATCTGCCTGGGTATCGCGGGCGGCGGCTACTACAACATCCTGAGCGGCGTACTGCGCGGTCTCGGCGATTCCATGTCCGCCCTGATCTACCTGCTGGTGGCAACGGGCATCAACATTGTGCTGGACTATGTGTTTGTCGCTCATCTGGGGCTCGGCGTCGCCGGCGTAGCGCTTGCAACGGTCATCGCGCAGTTTGTCTCCGCTTTTCTGTCGCTGAGGCGCCTTACCAGAATGACGGAATACTTCGACATGAAGAAGGAATACCTGCTCCCTGACAGCGATTACATCAGCCAGCTGATCCGCCTGGGCGTTCCGTCGGGCATCACGCAGGCCATCTTCTCCATGTCCATGATCGTCGTGCAGTCGCTCACCAATTCATTCGGAGAGCAGTTCATTGCGGCCAACGTCATCGTTATGCGCATCGACGGCTTCGTTGTGCTGCCGGCGCTGTCCTTCGGCGCGGCTATGACCACGTACGCGGGTCAAAATATCGGCGCAGGTCGTATGGACCGCGTCATTGAAGGCGCAAAGAAGGGCACGCTTACAGCGATGGGAATCTCCGCTGTGGTAACAGGAATCATTCTGCTGTTCGGAAAGATCATCATGGGGCTCTTCACGACAACAGAGGAGCTGATCGATCTGAGCTACAGAATGATGCAGATCATCGCGATCGGATACATCATTCTTGAGATCACGCAATGCCTGTGCGGCATCATGCGCGGCGCCGGGGATACAGTGCGCCCTATGTGGATCTCGATCGCAACCTCTGTAGCGATCAGAGTGCCACTGGCCTATCTCCTTGTCGGCATGACCAGAACGCCGGAACTGCCGCAGGGCAACTGCGCCATGATGTATGTCTCCATGCTGATCTCATGGAGCCTGGGCGCCGTCATCACGCTTGTGGTCTATCGGATGGGCAAGTGGAAAGCGAAGGCGAATCTGGTGACGGGGTGAGCGATTATCGAAACGGTATGAAAAACCCCTACTGACCATATCCGCCCGCGGATACATCACTTTCCGGTGGAACGAACCTTCTTCAATGCCCGGTTGACCCTGGAGAAATCAATGGAACACGCTCCATCCGATATATGGATCGGAATGACGGAATCAAAATCATATTTTTCCGGATAGAAATTGCCTTCACGAAAATCGTAGACCAGAACGGTTTCGTGATCCGAATCCACGATCCAGTACTCCTTCACACCGGCATTCTGATATTTGTAAAGCTTGAGCAGCATGTCCTTGGAGCGGGTAGAAGGGGAGAGGATCTCCAGCGCAAGATCCGGAGCACCTTCAAAACGCTTTGCACCAAGGTCGTACTCTTTGCAGATCACAAGGAGATCGGGCTGTACCATGGTCTTGTTGTCCATATCCAGTCGGACATCGCAAGGGGCCAGATAGACCTCGCATTCTCCTTCGTGGGCATCTGTGCACTCGCGGAAAAGCAGGTAAAGTTCGCCCAGTATCTTCTGGTGGATGACGGCAGGCGCGGACATGTCGTAGAAAACGCCGTCGATCAGCTCGACACGGCGCTCATCCGGAAGCGCATAGTAATCATCCAATGTGTATTCGCCGTCTTTCTTCTCAGCGGTCTTTGTAAAGCTGTATCCGGCGGCAGGTTCCTTCACCATGCCGGCCGCGCTGCTGCCAGGGAGATCACCATAGGCAGAACCTGTGTGTTGGACTGTATCAGCAGCAGGCAGCTGTTCTGTCCTGTTCGACCTGCGCTGTTCCTCAGCGAACAGCACAGACTCAATGGCCTCAAGCGTCAGCTTTCTCGGCGCCTTTGTAACCCCGCTCATGATCTTCTGGATCGTGCTGAGCGGGACGCCTGCTGCCTGTGCGATCATTTCGTTTGTAAGGCCGAGCGCGGTCTTTCTGCGTTTCATTTCTTCAATTGTCATTGCGGCTCCTCCTTGTCTCTATATGAAATCCGATCATGTTTATATTCTACTGCGGGGGTCGAAAACATGCAATATAATTTCATTTAAATTTCTTTAAAACATCCAAATGGAAATATAATGGAATGCGCAGAAGGCGCTGAAGACATCAGGGCACGAAACTTGACAGAAAATATACCAGGGTGTTACCTTGGCCCTATCAAAGCAGGGAGGATCACGATGGAATTACAGGAAATAAGAGATGAGATCAGACAGATCGATGAAGAAATGGCAGAACTGTTTTGCAGACGCATGGACGCAGTGAGGAAAGTCGCTGCTTATAAGAACCGAAGAGGACTGCCGATATTGGATCAGGAGCAGGAAGTCCGTGTGATAGAAGGAAGAAGCTCGCTCATCAAGAATCCTGAGCTTCGGCCTTTTTATATTGAGTTTCTCAAAGATGTGATGAAGGTCAGTAAGCACTGGCAGCAGTATCTGATCCAGGGGAAAAGAGACAGCATGCAGTGCTGACGGACCATGGGCAAGATGACCGGGATGATCCCTGACTCCGGCTGCCCGGATCCTTTTTCATAGCCGTAAAATAAAAGACCAGGCTCTCTCAGAG
>CADCIK010000078.1 GCA_902801415.1 uncultured Lachnospiraceae bacterium | reverse complement strand
CTGGGTGCCAAAACACTGTTTGCCACCCACTACCACGAGCTCACCGAGCTCGAGGGCAAGATCGACAACATCAGCAACTACTGCGTGGCCGTCAAGGAAAAGGGCGATGACATCGTCTTCCTCAGAAAGATCATCAAGGGCGGCGCGGACAAGAGCTATGGTATCCAGGTCGCGAAACTGGCCGGCCTGCCGGATCTTGTCATCGACAGGGCCAAGGAGCTCCTGGAGCAGCTGACGGACAGCGATATCACGGAAAAGATCCAGAGTATTGAGGCCAAAGCGGGACAGAATGCAGGGAAAGCCAAAAAGGTCCGCCACTATGACGAAGTGGACCTGGGCCAGATGAGCCTATTTGAGACCGTGAGCGACGAGGATGTCCTCCGTGAACTGAAGGAGATCGATATCTCCAATCTGACGCCGCTTGACGCCCTCAACACGCTGTACCGCCTGCAGACCGAGCTCAAGAACCGCTGGAACGGATAAAGGACCGCCGGGAATGGACCAGGAACCGACGAATTGGTCAAGGAACCGCCGGAACGGATCATGGAGCCCCGCGCTCCGAAACGAGGTAAACTGTGGAGATTCATTTACTCAGTGAAGAGACGATCAACAAAATAGCGGCCGGAGAGGTGGTGGAGCGGCCTGTCAACGTAGTCAAGGAGCTCGTTGAAAACGCCATTGACGCAGGCGCGACGGCCATCACCTGCGAGATCCGCGAGGGCGGAAAGAAGATGATCCGCGTCACGGACAACGGGTGCGGCATTGAAAAGGACCAGATCACTAAGGCCTTTGAGCGCCACGCGACCAGCAAGATCCGGGACGACAGCGATCTGACGCGGCTTGTCAGCCTGGGCTTTCGCGGAGAAGCGCTCTCCAGTATCGCGGCCGTCTCCCAGGTCGAGATGATCACCAAGACCAGAGATTCCCTGACCGGCATTCGTGCCACCAATCAGGTCCTGCACGGGTTTTCGGAAGACATGCCCGTCAGGCTCGACCTCGAAGAGATCGGCGCGCCGGACGGAACCAGCGTTGTGGTCAGAAACCTCTTTTACAATGTGCCCGTAAGATCGAGATTTCTCAAACAGCCGCAGACGGAAGCCGGCTATATCACCGACCTCATCGAGCGCCAGGCGCTTTCCCATCCGGGCATCTCATTCCACTACCGCGTGGACGGAAAGGAGAAGCTCCATACGACCGGAAACGGCGACCTGAAGGAACTGATCTATCGCATCTACGGGCGGGAGATCAGCAAAAAAGTGCTGCCCGTCAGGGCACAGGAGGGCAAGTACCGCCTGGAGGGCTTCATCGGGCGTCCCGATATAGCGAGGACCACCCGCAATTTCGAAGTCTTCTTTGTCAACGGCAGGATGCTCCGGAGCAATATCCTCTCCAAGGCGCTGGAAGCCGGATACAGGACCGACCTCATGCAGCACCGCTTTCCCTTTGCGGTCCTGCACCTGACGCTTCCCCCTGTGGAAGCGGACGTCAACGTCCATCCCACCAAGATGGAAGTGCGCTTTTCCGAGTCCGAGGCTGTCTATCACTTTATCGATGAGAGCGTGCACAGCGTCCTTGGAAGCGCCGAACTGATCCCCGCCGAGATCCTGGAGACCCGGGCGGAGGAGAACAAGAGGCGCCGGGAAGAGAAGGAAAAAGCCGCGCAGCAGCTGCAAAGCGAATCCCGGCCGGAGCCCTTTGAGAGGGCCAGAATGGTCCGCGAGACGATGGCTCCCTACGGCGCAGGTTCTCCGGGAACTGCTGACAGTATCCGTTTCACAGAGCCCGCCCCCGCGCCAGCAGGTCCCGCCCGCATCGAATTTGAAGATTTCATATTCGAAGATAAGCGCGTAAAGGAGCCGGAAAAGTCCCATCCGGCAGATGAGCCCGCACGCGGCGCTTTCAAACAGGCAAGCCTCTTTGAGAATACGGACTTCTCGCAGGACGAAGCCCCCAGGATCCTGATCCCGGAGAACAAGCCGAATTTCCGCATTATCGGCCAGGTCTTCGAGACTTACTGGCTCATCCAGTATGAGGGCAAAATGCTCGTGATCGACCAGCACGCGGCCCACGAAAAGGTCAATTACGAGAGGCTGATGAAACGCCTTCAGAACAGCGATCCTTCCCGGTCCGGCTCCCAGATGCTGGCGCCGCCCTCTGTCATTACGCTCACAGGCCGCGAGGAAGGCGCGCTGCACACACACGAACAGGTCTTTGCCGCCATGGGATACGAGATCGAGCCGCTCGGCGGCAGCAGTTACGCGATCCGCGCGATCCCCATGGAGCTGTACGGAAACGACCCCACAGAGCTTCTGCGGGAGACGCTGGAGGAGATCGTGGAAGAGAAGATGACGGGGACGCCGCAGGCCGTCCTGTCCAAGATCGCTTCCATGTCCTGTAAGGCGGCGGTCAAGGGCAACTCCCTCCTCAGCGAGAAGGAGGCCGAGGTCCTGATCGACGAGCTCTTGAAACTGGAAAATCCCTATCACTGCCCCCACGGAAGACCTACGATGATCGTCTTCTCGCAGTCCGATATGGACAAAAAATTCAAGAGGATCGTAACCTGATCCGGCACCCGGATCCCGTTTTCAAAGATCCCTTTTATCAGAACATGACATACAAAGGAGCTAATGAATGGCAGATACCAGCCGCAGCAGCACAACTCCATTACTGATCATCGCGGGCCCGACTGCTTCCGGCAAGAGCGCTTCCGCGGTGGAACTCGCCATCCGCATGAACGGCGAAGTGATCTCGGCCGACTCCATGCAGGTCTATCGCGGCATGGATATAGGCAGCGCCAAGGTCACTGCTGAGGAGATGCGGGGCGTGCCTCACCACCTGATCGACTGCGTGGATCCTTCCGAGACCTGGAATGTGGTCCGCTTCCAGGAGGAAGCCCGCAAGGCTGTCCGCAGCGTGGCTGCTTCCGGAAAGCTCCCCATCCTGTGCGGCGGGACCGGTTTCTACATCCAGGCCCTTCTCTATGACATCGATTTCACCGAGATGGAGGAGAACACGCCGATGCGGGAGAGGCTCGCGGCCATAGCGGATGCGCAGGGACCTGAGGCCCTTCACAGAATGCTGCAGGAGAGAGATCCCGCATCAGCCGCTGCCATTCACCCCAACAATATCAAGCGCGTCATCCGCGCACTGGAATTCCTGGAGGAGAGCGGTCAGTCCATCGCTTCTCACAATACCGAGCAGCGGGGCAGAGAGCCCGCCTACCGGTCCGCCTTCATGGTCCTCACAATGGACCGTAAGAAGCTTTACGAGAGGATCGACCGCCGGGTCGATCTCATGATGGAGGCCGGACTTCTTGAGGAAGTCACCCGCCTTCGGGACGCAGGCATCCCCAGAGACAGCACAGCCATGCAGGGCATAGGCTACAAGCAGATCTACGGCCATCTGGAGGGCGAATATGACCTCGACGAGGCCGTAAGGCTCATCAAGCGGGACACGCGCCACTTTGCCAAAAGACAGCTCACCTGGTTCCGCCGCGAAAAGGACGTGATCTGGGTGGACATCGATCAGTTTGACAGCACAGAAGCGCTCTGGGACCACATGCAGAAGATCGCGGAAGAGAAGCTTCTGCTGCCAGGATGAAGAATCCTGCTGCCGGGATCAGATTCCCGGATCTATATTTTGACCAAATAAAGGAGACTGAATACTTATGCAATCCATTTACCGCCAGTTCGGCATCTCCGAGCAGGTGCTTGATTATGCAAAGCCCGTCCTCGAGGCACTTGAAGAGAGATTTAAAGAGATTGACGAGACGGCAGAATACAACCAGCTCAGGATCATCAAAGCCATGCAGGACGCCCACATAGGCGAAGCCAACTTAAAGGGCACGACCGGTTACGGCTACGACGATATCGGAAGGGACGGACTTGAGAGAGTCTACGCGTCCTATTTCCATACCGAGGACGCGCTGGTGCGCCCTCAGATCACCTGCGGCACGCACGCGTTGGCCCTCGCTCTTATGAGCAATCTGCGGCCCGGACAGGTCCTTCTCTCCGCAGCAGGCGCCCCCTACGACACGCTGCAGGAAGTGATCGGGATCCGTCCCTCCAGAGGCTCTCTGGCCGAATACGGGATCGGCTACAGGCAGGTAGACCTATTACCCGACAGCACATTTGACTTCGAAGGCATCCGCAAGGCGCTGGAAGATCCCGCGATCCATCTGGTGACTATCCAGCGTTCCAAGGGCTATCAGGACAGACGCACTCTGAGCGTAAGCCAGATCGGGGAAGCGATCTCCGTGATCAAAAAACAGCGCCCCGACGTGATCTGCATGGTCGATAACTGCTACGGCGAGTTTGTGGAGCGGCAGGAGCCCTCCGATGTCGGCGCGGACATGATCGTCGGCTCCCTGATCAAGAACCCGGGCGGCGGCCTTGCCCCGATCGGAGGTTATATTGCAGGTACTGCGGAGTGCGTGGAGAACGCGGCCGTCAGACTGACATCTCCGGGGCTGGGAAAGGAAGTCGGCGCCACGCTGGACATTCTTCCCGCCTTCTATCAGGGCTTCTTCATGGGACCTACTGTGACTGCGTCCGCCCTCAAGGGAGCGATCCTGGCCGCCAATCTCTATGAGCCGCTCGGCTTTGCCGTTCTGCCTGACAGTAAGGAGAGCCGCCACGACATCATCCAGGCTATCACTTTCGGCACGCCCGAAGGCGTGATCGCGTTCTGCCAGGGAATCCAGGCCGCTTCGCCGGTGGACAGCTTCGTTTCCGCGGAGCCCTCCGATATGCCCGGCTATGACAGCCAGGTCATCATGGCCGCAGGCGCGTTTGTCTCGGGATCCTCCATCGAACTGAGCGCGGACGGTCCTATCAAACCGCCTTACAACGTCTACTTCCAGGGCGGTCTCACATGGCCCCACGCCAAGCTGGGCATCCTCAAAACCCTGCAGAACCTGCAGGAGCGCGGCCTTTGCAGGCTGCCCTGACCGCACATACGGCTTGGAGGCACAATGAATATGAACAGCGAAAAGCCCTATGAGCGCTTTATGATGAGCGGCGCCGGGAGTCTGACCAACGCGGAGCTTCTGGCCATCATCTTAAGGACCGGCACAAAGGGCGTCTCGGCTGTTGAACTTGGAAGGCGCGTTCTCGATCTGCACGATCCGGACACAAACGCGCTTTCTTATCTGTCGCATCTGACCATGAAAGAGCTGCGTTCGATCCCCGGGATCGGCGAAGTCAAGGCGGTAAAGCTGCTATGCCTTTCCGAGATCGCCCGCAGGATCGTCAGGGAGAAAGTCCACAAAGCGCGCCGCTTCGACTGCGCGCAGGACATCGCCGGATACTATATGGAAGAGATGCGGCATCTTCAGACAGAAGCAACGGTCGTTCTTCACCTGGACAGCAAAATGAACTTTCTGGGAGAAGACACACTGACCATCGGGACCGTGAACGGTTCCCTTCTTTCCCCGCGGGAGATCTTTATCCGGGCGCTGGAGAGAAAGGCCGTCCAGATCGTTCTGATCCATAACCACCCTAGCGGTGATCCGAGCCCGAGCGGCGAGGATATTTCCGTCACACAGCTGATCCGGGAAGCGGGAGAGATCCTGGGGATCCGCCTGTGCGACCATATTATCATCGGAGACCTGTGCTACTGCAGTCTCAGAGAAATGGGAGTATTAAGCTATGAAACTGCCAAACCTTAAAAGCCGGCCCGTAATCCTGGCAATATTGTCTGTCGCGGCGGCTTTTATCCTGATCTGCCGCCTCTTTTCCCTGCAGATCATCCACGGGGCTGATTATACGGAATCCTTTGAGGAGAGCGTGACGAGAAAAGTGAGCATGCCCGCGCGCAGAGGCCGGATCCTGGACCGGAACGGCACAGTGCTCGCGGACACCGAAG
>CADCIK010000077.1 GCA_902801415.1 uncultured Lachnospiraceae bacterium | reverse complement strand
AGTGGCGCGGATGATCTCCGAAATGGTCTTATCGGAAAATCTGCCCTCCGGCGTCCTCTGATTGTCCAAATTAAATAAAGAACTGAGGATGTTGGTCTGCCCCAGTTCTTCCATCGCACTGCGCAGCTCCGGCTGTAAAAGGATCACGACGGCGGTGACGGCAAGCCCTGTGACATGCTGCACGATCCACAGGATCGTACTCATGTTAAAGAGCGCTGCCAGCGCCACAAAAGCACCGATGACAAGAAGTCCCTTCAGCAGGGACCATGCCCGGGTGTTCTTGATCCACAGCAGAATATGATAGATCAGAAATGTGAGGATCAGGATCTCCACAATATCTGTCCAGCGCAAATTCGGCATATTAATTTGATTCAGATAATTCTGAAGAATGGTTAAAAAACGCTGCATCTTCTATATCTTCCGTCCTGTTTGTAATGCCCTTTCCGCTTCGGCGGGCGCGCAGGCTTTATTCGTTAGACTCCGCGCTGCCGGCAGTCACCTTGCGGCTGACCTGCTCGCGAAAATCCGCCCCGCTGTTCTCGGAAGTGCTGATCGTCTTGACAATGCGAATGGAATCCGAAACAGAAACCTTCGGAACCGCCTTCACATAATAATAGTAATCGTCGTCTTCAAACTGGACATTCTCAATCCTTGTGTAGTCCACCATAAAGCAGAAGAATTCAACCAGCAGCTCTACGATCAAAGAGAGAAATACTCCCAGAAAGACCTTGGCCAGATCGATATTGGTATCGAACTGCATATCGCCGAAGAGGAGTATGAAGAGTTCCACGACATTGCCTGCGATGATGGCGATCGTCCAGGAATGCGCTGTCTCCACACGGCGGATAAAGAATACGACTATGGCTGCAGTAGCAAAAGCGCCTGCCATGATCCACATAGCCTTGTTCTGCATGAGCGCGTCAACGATATTGCGGAAGTTGTCGACCGTCGCGGGTCCGATCTCGCTGTTGCCGAGCACCGCCTTGTTCTGCTCCACATAGGACAGATACTTGGTAATGACGACGCCAAAACCTACTCCGACCGCTGAGCCGGGTCCGAACAAAAGTCCTGCCACGACGGGTACCGCGTACTCAATGCGGGCCACAAACGCGAGCGGCAGCAGAAGCAGCATGACTGTATCCTTGGGTGAAAAGCGGAAATACAGGAGCAGCATCAGCATGAAAATAACAGCTGCCACGATCATGGTCTCCAAGGAGAGCGTGTACAGATGCGCCAGCACCAGCATGACCATAATGGCCGCCATAAAGTTCATGGGCACCAGTGTGCACACCAGCGCGATGATCACGCCCAGCAGCTTGTTGGTCAGTCCCGCGTTGAATCCGATGTGGCTGTTAATAGTAAGGATCAGCAGAAACGCGATCGCGAATTTGAACGCGGGAGCAACAATGTACTCGTACTTGCCGTATCCTTCAATGATTTTCTTTCTTATTTCAAAAACGGTTGTCAGCATGTTTGTCTTCCTTTTCGTAACTTTCTTTGATGTGCTCCAGTCTTCTTCTGTACCGGTCCAGCCTGCCGCGTGTCGCGTTATACTTGTACCGGTAGACGAAGAAGGAGACAGCCAGGAAAAATACCATAAAGGCTGCGTAGAGCGTGAGGGCCGTCTCGATCAGTCCGCCGACCTGGTTCTCAAATACCTGGATCAGCAGTGTGTCGTAGTGGTAACAGCAGTATACGAACACAATCAAAAGGCAGGCAATCGTACCGCTTACGAAAGATCCCACCATATGCCCCACGATATAGTCATTTTTAAAGTAACCGTTCATCTTGTCGTCCGCGACGCCCTGTCCTTCCTCGTAAATCGCGAGCCTGGTCATGGTGCGGACCCTGTCCTTATTGATCATAAATCGTTCTCTCCGATTGCGAGCGTCAGAAAACTGACCTCTTTCGCGCCTGCTCCCAGCAGGGCCCCGCTGCATGCATCGATCGTTGCACCAGTGGTGTATATGTCATCTATGAGCATAATCGACTTTAATCTTACACCATTTCCATATACATGGAAAGCTTTTTTCAAATTATTTTGACGCTCTAAAGCGCTCATGCTGCGCATCGCTTTAGTGTCTTTGGGGCGGGCAAGAAGGTCTTCCCGCACCGGGATCTGCGTGATCTCCGACACTTTCCGGGCCAGAAGAGCCGCCTGGTTGTAACCCCTTTTGCGGAGTCTCTGCGCCGAGCAGGGCACCGGAACAAGCAGATCAGGCCTGTGGCGCGGGCCGAGTTCCTCCAGGAAATGCTCCAGCACCTGAGCCATTTCCCGCCCGTAATAGTCCGAATATTCCCTGCGCCCGTCATACTTGAAACGGTACAGGGAGCCCGAAACACTCCTGTAGTGAAATGCAGCGGCTCCCCTGTAATACAAATGTCTCATTTTCATGCAGTCGGCGCAGTATTCATCCTCCCGCGCGACAGGCTTTCCGCACTTGCAGCAGACACTGTCGCCTACGGGCTGCGGCACCTTCGCGCATTCCCCGCAGATCAGCGCCCCGAAGGGCTTCACCGGCCTGTCACAGACAGGGCATCTCCTTGGAAAAAGCAGGTCCAGTACCGGAGTCGGTGACTCCAAATATCTCATGAATTCTCTCCTTCAGGCCTGTATATCGTCTGTTCTCCCGCACGTTCGCGGTCATGTTCGCGACGGCCTGCCTGCTGCCCAGAATGACAACGCAGTCCCTCGCGCGGGTCACCGCCGTGTAGAGAAGATTTCTGTTAAAAAGTCCCGCCGGGCCGCTCAGAAGCGGAAGAATGACCGCCGGATACTCGGATCCCTGCGACTTGTGAACCGTCACCGCGTAGGCCGGTTCCAGGTCGTCCAGGTCCGAAAACGGATATTCCACCATCTTCTCCTCGTCAAAACATACCGTCAGGATCTCAGCGTCCGTATCAATTTCCGTGATCACGCCCGCGTCCCCGTTGAAGACGCCCGTTCCGCTGTCCACTTTGAGGCCGTAGTTGCCGCGGATCACCCATTCGATCTGGTAGTTGTTGCGGGTCTGCATGACCTTATCGCCCTCGCGGAAGATAATATCCTGCCTCTGCACCTCTCTCTTGCCCTTGGCGGGCGGATTGAGGACGCTCTGCAGCACCTCGTTGAGGCGGCTGACTCCCAGCGGCCCTTTGCGCATAGGCGTGAGGACCTGGATCTCTCCCGTGTCGCAGTGGAGGTAGCCCGGAAGCTTGTCCCGCATCAGTTCCACCGTGTGCTTGTAAATGACCGGCGCGTTATCCCGCTCCAGGAAGAAGAAATCCCGGCTCTTGTTGCCCATTTCCGGCACTTCCCCGTTCAGGATCCTGTGGGCATTTGTGACAATGTCGCTCTCCAGCGCCTGCCGGAAGATCTTCCTGAGCATGACAGTCCGAAATACACCTGAAGCGATCAGATCCTGCAGCACCCTGCCCGGCCCTACGCTCGGCAGCTGGTTGACATCCCCCACCAGGATCAGCCTGGTTCCCGGCGTTACCGCCTTGAGGAAAGAGTAGAACAGGTGCATATCCACCATGGACATCTCGTCGATGATGACGGCGTCTGCTTCCAGCGGGTTGTCCGCCCCTTTTTCAAAATAGGAAAAGGAGATCCCGGCGTTCCTGTCGCTGTCGTCCGCGGCCGCGAACACGTCGTCTCCGTCATCCCTGACCGCGCGCACGCCCAAAAGGCGGTGGATGGTCATAGCTTCGTATCCTGTCGCCTCCGTCATCCTTTTCGCGGCTCTTCCTGTCGGCGCCGCCAGAAGTACTTCCAGGTTCTCGCTCCGCAGATATCGGATGATGGTATTGATAGTCGTTGTCTTGCCGGTGCCGGGACCGCCCGAAATGATCAGGATCGCGTGTTCCGCCGCCATAAGGACAGCTTCCCTCTGCAGAGGATCCAATTCCAGGTTTTCCTCTCTCTCCAGCTCCCGGAGCACCTCTTCCGGATCGCGGCCGCCCATGCGGACCGGTTCCGCTTCGATCTCCGCGAGCATGCGCGCGATCTGCTGCTCCTCCCGCCATGCCGCGTTGGAATAGACCTGGATCTCATCGCCTTTCCGGCGGATCCTGACCCTTCTCTCCACGGCCAGATTGTCCATCTGGATCTCCAGAAGGTCATCGGGAACCTGCAGGAGCTGGGCCGCCCTCTGCAGGAGGACTTCCCGGGGCAGGTAACTGCTGCCCTCCGCCAGTGAAGAAGAAAGCGAATACAGAATGCCGCTCCGGATCCGGAACTCGGACTGGGAGCTGATGCCGGCCCTGGCTGCGATCTCGTCAGCGGTCGAAAAGCCGATCCCGCTGATATCTTCCGCCAGCTGATAGGGGTTGTCCTTGAGCACGGTATACATGCGCTCGCCATAGGTCTTCCAGATCTTGAGCGCGACGCGGTTGGTGACGCCGTACTGCTGCAGGAAGAGCATCGCGTCGCGCAGGTCGCGCTTCTCCGCCATGAAAGCGGCGATCTCGCGGGCCTTTCGCTCGCTGATCCCCTTCACTTCCGCCAGCCGCTCGGGCTCCTCGTCCATGATCCGCAGCGTCTCGTCGCCGAACATCTTAATGATCCTTGCCGCCAGAGCCTGTCCAATGCCCTTAACCGCGCCGGAAGACAGATAGCGCAGCATAGCCTGCGCGTTCTCCGGCGGGATCACGCGGTAGGAGTCCACCTTGAACTGCTCGCCGTAGACGGCGTGCTGGACGACTTCGCCGGATACAAGGCAGCTCTCGCCCTCGCTGATGGCAGGCGGAAAGCCGGTGCAGGTAAGGATCCCGTCCTCACAGTTCACCTCAAACACGGTATATGTATTCTCTTCATTCCGGTAGATGATATGTTCTACATATCCCTTGATTTCCTGCATACTGTTATCTGCCTTTGCGCACCTTGTCCCTCTCAAGCATCTTGTGGATGTAATAGCCCGTGTAGGAGGAATGGATCTTCGCCACTTCCTCCGGCGTGCCGCTTGCGACCACTGTGCCGCCGCCGTCGCCGCCCTCGGGGCCCATATCGATAATGTAGTCCGCCGTCTTGATCACATCCAGGTTGTGCTCGATCACGACAACGGTATTGCCTCCCTCCACCAGCTGGTGGAGGATCACATTGAGCTTGGCGACGTCCTCAAAATGAAGGCCTGTCGTCGGCTCGTCCAGAATATAGATCGTCTTGCCGGTACTCTTTCTGGAGAGCTCTGTCGCCAGCTTGATCCTCTGCGCCTCGCCGCCCGAGAGCTCTGTGGAGGGCTGTCCGAGCTTGACATAGCCGAGTCCGACATCGTAAAGCGTCTGGATCTTGCGGCGGATGGAGGGCACGTTCTCGAAGAAAGTGACCGCTTCTTCCACAGTCATATCCAGCACGTCATAAATATTCTTGCCCTTGTAGCGCACTTCCAGGGTCTCCCTGTTGTAGCGCTTGCCGTGGCAGACCTCGCAGGGCACGTAGACGTCGGGCAGGAAGTGCATCTCGATCTTGAGAATGCCGTCTCCGCCGCAGGCTTCGCACCTGCCGCCCTTGACGTT
>CADCIK010000076.1 GCA_902801415.1 uncultured Lachnospiraceae bacterium | reverse complement strand
GGAAAGCGCTTTCCGGGCGCCGAGACCACAATAAATCTTCTTTCCGGATTATTGCTCACGATTTCCTTGATCTTGCGAAACTGGGAGGCGTCCGCAACGGATGTGCCCCCGAATTTGGCGACGACTAAATGCTCATTCATGTTGGTTCCTTCCTGGCGCAGGCGGCTAAGCCGCCTGTATGTCAAAGTTTAACTTCTACATACTTATCAAGCATGTAGTCTTCGCGAAGATCCCGGAACTGGGGAACGATCCTCTTAAAGTGCTCGGTATTGTTGTGGGCGTCGATCGCAGCCTGATCTTCCCAGCATTCGATAAAAGTATAAACGCGGGGATTGGTTATGCTCTGATTCAATGAATAGCTGATGCATCCTTTTTCAGCGGTGGATTTAGCCGCCATTTCGCGGACCAGCTCCAGAAAATGCTCGACTTCGCTTTCTTTAATAAGATTTTTGGAAACAATTTTGATCATAGCTGCCTCCTTTGTGATAGCAATGTGGTATTATTACTCGGAGATTCATATCCGAAACTTGCATTCGGACTATAATAAGATAATATATGAAAAGAGCGTTCTTTGGAACCGCTTCATGTCGCTTTAACCGTTTCAAAAACGGAAATTAATTTGACAAATACCGAGGAGGACTTAAAATGAGAAAATATGATGTAAGGAAGATCGCTGTAATGACTTGTGCGGCAGTTCTGGCAGCGTTTTCACTGACTGCGTGCGGCAGCAGGAAAACGGAAGAAGTGACCCCGGAAGAAGTCATCGAACAGGCAGAGAGCGCGGGCAGCGCGATCGCTGCGGAAGCCGAGAAAATTGAAACAGAGGCCCTGCAGGACTTTGTCGGCGAGATGGATCTTGAAGGATCCTGGTCAGACGAGGTCAGCCAGCGAGCCAGTATGTACGCTGTTAAGAACGAAGACGGAAGCTATGACATTTTCGTTCACTGGGGCGGCGGCGCAAAAGAGACAGCAATCTGGGAGATCCACGGAACTTATGACGAGACTTCCGGAATGCTTTCCTATGAGGACGGAGCTTACTCCATCCACACATGGGATGAGGACAACACTGAGACCGTACACGACGAGGAGACTACCAAGGGCGCTTTCATGAAGGAAGGCGATAAACTCCGCTGGCAGGATTCCAAGAATTCCGAGGACGGACTTTTTGTAAAAGTAGAATAAACTAGGAGGAATGAAACTGTTATGACTGAGAAGAACAACAAGTATGAAGGCATGAGTGCCAGTAAGGCAAAGCGCGAGCGCATCAAGGACGAGCGCGCAAAAGCTAAGCGGGATGAGGCGAAGGGAATCGCGATCGCGGTTGTGGTTGTCATTGCGGTGATTGCGTTTTTTGGCGCGTTTTACGCAAGACAGTGGTATAAAGAACAGAACAAGACGGTGGCTTCCACTGACTACAGCGCAATGCTCAATGACGATGGAACGATCGAAGGCATCAATGTCGAGGATTATGTCGAGACCTTTGATGTTAACGATGTGACGCTTGCCAAGGCGGATCTCGAGTTTACAGACGCGGAAGTGGAAGAGGACATCCAGTCCCAGCTCGAGAACTTCAAGGATCTGAATACAGATAAGAAACTTGAAGTCAAGAGCGGCGATGATGTCAGCATCGACTATGTTGGCACCATGGACGGCGAAGAGTTCGAGGGCGGAAGCGCAGAGGACTACACGCTGACAATCGGCTCCGGATCCTTTATTGAGGGATTCGAAGATCAGCTGATCGGAGCGCATCCCGGTGACCAGGTGACTGTAAACGTCACATTCCCCGATCCCTATGAGAACAACCCCGATTATGCCGGCAAGGACGCTTCTTTTGCTGTAACAGTCAAGGGTATTTATCAGCTGGGTGAATTCACCGACGAGTTCGTACAGAAGAACCTCTCTGACAAAGCGCAGACCGTTGATGAGTACAAGCAGTATCTGAAAGATACCAATTACCAGACCAACCTTGAGAACGCGATCACAGAGTATGTTACCAACAATGTTTCGGCAGAAAAGTATCCCAAGGATTATCTCAAGCACCTTAAATCCCTGCAGATGACGATCGACGAGGAAGAGTTCAACTACATGGCGCAGATGTACGCCGCCTATGGTATGAACTTTGATTATTCCAACGTGATGCAGTACAAAGGCGCCGCCAACAGCGACGAGTACGAGAAGATCCTTCAGGAAGCAGCTGAGAAGGCATGCCTCAACAACATGGCTTATCAGGATCTGGCAGCCGATGCCGGCATCACAATTTCTGACGAGGACTACGAGACCTTCAAGACCGATAACCAGATCACGGATGAAGTTGAAGAAATGTACGGCAAAGCCTATATGATCCAGCAGTACGTCCTTCCTGAGAAGGTCAGAGATTATATCGAAGAGCATGTGACGGTAGAATAAAGATGGTACGGAAACTGACCGCCGCGCTTGTATGTGCCGTTGTGGTGCTCGCGGCTGCTTTCGGATTTTATGTGGGCGATTATTACCGCGCTGATCGATCGGTGGACGAGTACCTTGCATTGGATTCGTCCGTCAAGGTTGAACAGGCCGATTACGGCTGGTACCTGGACGGGCCGTCGGAAGAGGATGCTCTGATCTTTTATCCTGGCGCCAAGGTCGATGAGAAAGCATATATTCCCATTCTGTATCGGTTCGCGGAGGAAGGAATGGATGTATGTCTGGTGAAGATGCCTTTCCACCTTGCATTCTTTGGAATGAACAAAGCGGCGGATGTGATGCACCAATATTCTTATGCGAACTGGTACATTGGCGGACACTCACTTGGCGGTGCGATGGCGGCGAATTATGCAGCAGATCACGGAGACAGGATTCGCGGGCTGGTTCTGCTGGCCGCCTATCCGACCAAAAAACTGCCTTCCGACATGATTGAGATCCTGCTGTACGGATCTGAAGACCATGTACTGCGGACAGAGGCCGTCGAGGAGGGCAGGCAGTATGCGCCCGAAGAATATTGTGAATATGTGATCAAGGGTGGCAACCACGCGCAGTTTGGCAGCTATGGAGTGCAGAAGGGAGACGGCAAAGCCATGATCTCTGCCTCGGAACAGCTTGAAGAAGCAGTGCGATTGACTATGGAGGCGATCCGGAAATGAAAAAAGAAGCCGCAGCGGTTGCTGCGGCTTCTTTTTTCATTTCCGGACTGCTGAGGACGATGGAGCATTCACGAATCATTGAAGTTGTCGCTGATGTCTGTGCTCTGGAAGTTCTCCGAAGGAGTCCCGAGATAGGTGAAGCCCATGAGGGTGATATCATCAAACTGCTCAGTGCCTCCGACAAACATATCGATATCGTGATGGAGGGCGTGGAGCGCCTGCTCCTCGGAAACATGCCGGAGAGTATTAAGCTTTGTGACGATGCGCCCGGTTCCGTAAGCTTCACAGTTCTTGTTGATGGCCTCCGTCGCGCCGTCTGTGTAGATAAAGAGGCGGTCGCCTTTGTTGAACCTGATCTCATAGGACGACATCGGGGCGTCTTCCATGGCTGCCAGAACCAGGGAGTGCCTGTCTTTGAGAAGCTCGTATTTTTCGCCTGCACGGTAAAGGACCGGGTACTCGTGTCCGGCGTTAGAACACTGCATGACGCCGGTTGTGAGGTCGATGATACCGATCCATACAGTGACGAACATCTCTGCCTCGTTGCCCTCGCAGAGGAAGTTGTTGACTTCGGTCAATATTTTGTCCGTTGATATGCCTGTGCGGGCGGCGTTGCCGATCGCGGCCTTGGCGCGCATCATGAACATAGCGGCCGGTATGCCCTTGCCGGATACATCCGCAATAACCAGTGCAAGCACGTCCGCATCGATAAAGAAGAAGTCGTAGAAATCGCCGCCGACCTGTCTTGCCGGCTTCATGAGCGCAAAGATCTCAAAATCATCGCGTGGATATTTGAACACGTGCGGAAGAACGGCCTCCTGAATGGTCGCTGCCATCTTGAGTTCCTGCTCCATGCGGTGCTCGGACTCGTCTATATATCCTTTCAGCGTTGAAACGGTCTGATTGATATCGTCCGAAAGATGGACGAATTCTATGGAGTTGTGCACATCGACCTTTTCATCCAGGTCGCCTTCAATGATCTTGAGGAGAGAGCGGTTGACGGATTTCAGGTTTTTGACAACGAGAGCGTTGACAAGCTCAGTGATCAGAAGGTAGAGCACCGTGAAAAGAAGGATGTCAGACAACAGAGTCTCGTAGGATCGGTTGATCTGATCTTCAATGATCGCATCGAAGCGCCAGCCGATGAGGAGAAACAGGTCATTGTCCAATTGTCTGGTGATGCACAGAAGATCCATGCCGCCGTAATAGTGCAGGTTGCAGCGGAAAACTCCGCTTTTGAGGTTGTCTTTGCAGATCGCGTAGTCGTCGTCGGGAAGGCGGTCGGGCTCGGAATCGTCGCGATAGAGGCTGGAGACAATGTTCTGTCCCTTGTCGTAGAGCAGGTAGAGGGCATTGTCGTTCATTGCCATCGCGACGTAGGGAAGCAGCTGGGCGGCCTTTCCGGGCTCATCAGCCATGTCGTCGTAAAGCTGCTGGCAGTCGGTTGCGAGCCTTCTCAGGTAGCTTTCCGCATCCTGTCGGGATGCGTGAATGTAGAAATTGATGTCCATCAGATGGTTGATGCTGAATAGAACCAGCAAAACGATCAGCATCCTTCGATGGAAACGTGTCGCGATCGGCGTGCGCTCGTAATCTGTGAACGGTATTCTTTCATAGGTCTCGCCGGACAAGCGCCTGATCAGATAGGAACAGATCATGAGGCCGAGACCGCTGAAAATGATCATGGGCAAAGAGCAGACCCGCACGACGCGCGCAGCCATATGCATGTGATCGCGATGTGTGATGAGGACTGCATACATGTGAAATACTTCCATGACAGCGCCGATGAAGAAGGACTGCATCATGAAAGGATAGACCGGCTTAGTGATGGTTGCTGCTGTGCCTGCGTCTGCAGCTGAAGAGGTGCCGGCGTTCGTGCCCGAGGCGGCGCCTGATAACCTTGCGTTTGCTGCAACGTTGTTTGCTGGGACAACCTGGTCTTTGTATAAGGTGAGCTTGAGGACAGCGGACAAAAAGCCGGCCAGACAGGTGGAGAGACTGCAGGCTTTGGTCGTAAATTCGCCGACTCCGTAATAGGTACCTGCTATGTAGCGCTCGATTCCGCCGATGAGACCGGCGATGATGCCGGATACGGGGTCAAAGTACAGACCGGCTGCAAGCGGACCAATATCCCTGACGTTCAGGATCATGCTTTTATAGTTGACGCCGAGATGGGTAGACGCAATGGAGCAAAGACCAAAGATGACGCCGATGGCGACTTTTGCAAAGACGGATTGCCTGTGCCTGGACCATAACCGCCAGGCAAAGACGGTTATAAGAATATAGAGACCTGTAGAAACGGTCATTTTAACGAGCATAATTTCCATTAGTATTCGCCTTTCCGGATCAGACGGAAGTTCGGACCTGCCGGCAGGGCAAGCCTCATTACTTACAAACATTATACAAGAATAGCGGGGGCGATTCACGCTCTATTTCTTTAATATGACCGGAGGGT
>CADCIK010000075.1:5637-6133 GCA_902801415.1 uncultured Lachnospiraceae bacterium | reverse complement strand
AACGAATCATATTCCATCCTGGTGGAGTAAACTTTCAGGCTGTAGATCTCTCTTTCCATTTCTATACCTCACTGGTCAAAAGTTGGATGCAATTGTATTTTGACTAATACATTGTTAAGGTGGCTTTTCCGCAAATTTATGTGTTATAATGGCGTTTGGCTTAACAAAGATTTTACACAACTAAAGGAGAAATGCACATGGCATCCAACACTCCCAAAGAAAACAAAATGGGCGTCATGCCCGTTAAACAGCTGATCATCAGTATGGCGCTTCCCATGATGATCTCTATGCTGGTACAGGCCCTTTACAATGTAGTGGACAGCATTTTCGTCGCAAGACTCGGTGAGAACGCGCTCTCCGCAGTCACATACGCTTTTCCTTTGCAGAACCTGATGATCGCGGTCGGCTCCGGTACCGGCGTCGGTATGAACGCGCTGCTCTCCCGTTCCCTCGGCGAGAAGCGCTTCGACAAGTCCGACGCGGCCGCCAATATGGG
>CADCIK010000075.1:0-5632 GCA_902801415.1 uncultured Lachnospiraceae bacterium | reverse complement strand
ATCATTCAGAACGGCCACGCATATCTCTCCATCGTAACCGGCCTTTCGCTGGGCCTGTTCTTCCAGATGAACTTCGAGAGACTTCTGCAGTCCACGGGACGCACACAGCTTAGTATGATCAGCCAGACCACCGGTGCGGTCCTCAATATTATCTTCGACCCGATCCTGATCTTCGGCCTCTTCGGCTTCCCTAAGCTCGGCGTTGCCGGTGCAGCGTACGCGACCGTATTCGGCCAAAGCGTTGCCGCCATCCTCGGCCTGATCATGAACCTCAAGTTCAACCCCGATATCCGCCTCAGCTGGAAGAGCGTCTTAAAGCCCCGGGCGGATATCATCAGGCAGATTTATTTTGTCGGTGTGCCGTCCATCCTCATGATGTCCATCGGTTCCATCATGACCTACGGCATGAATATGATCCTGACCGTGTTCTCGACAACTGCAACGGCTGTCTTCGGCGTCTATTTCAAGCTGCAGAGTTTCTTCTTCATGCCGGTCTTTGGTCTCAACAATGGGTTGATTCCTGTTTTGGCCTATAACTACGGCGCGAGGAGAAAAGACCGTATCGATGAAGCGCTGAAGTTTTCCTTCAGTGTGGCGATCGGCATCATGCTGATGGGAACGCTGATCATGAATCTGTTCCCCGCACAGCTCCTCGGACTGTTCAACGCGGACGCCGCTATGCTGAAGATCGGCGTGCCGGCGCAGAGGATCATCAGTCTCTGCTTCCCGCTCGCGGCCATGGGCATCATCTCCGGCTCCATCTTCCAGGCTTTTTCACAGAGTATCTACTCCCTGATCATCTCCCTCGGAAGACAGCTGGTCGTCCTGCTTCCCGCCGCCTGGCTCCTCTCTAAGACCGGCGTTGTCACCAATGTCTGGTGGGCCTTCCCCATCGCGGAAGGCGTGTCCGTAGTTCTCTCCTTCATCTTCTTCAGGAAGATCTATGGCTCCGTCGTTAAACCGTTGGAGCAGAAGCCTCTGGAACAGTAAGACTTGCTTATTCGATCCTGTTTCCCAGGTCTCCCAGCGATACAAATCCATCGCCCGCTTCATCACGAGTGAGCAGATCTAAACGATGTACCTGCAGCGCGAAGCGCGGCAATTCATGACCATAGGACCGGAACATCTCTCCAAAGAGCTGTTCCGGTTTTAAATTGTCTCCGACACTGCAGCAGAGGCGCAGGTAGACTGACGCGGGTGCCTGCGAGATACCGAACTTGTCGCAGTCGTCTGCTGATATGGGCTCCACTACTCTGTCTTCATTAGTAATTTGTTTTGCAGAAGTTTCTTCAGAGCCATCTCTTTCAGATGCATCTCTTTCGTGGATCTTCACATCGTAGATCCACTCCTTCATATCAACCTCTCTCGTGCCCTTCTTGGTTTCCTTCACCCAAGGAATGCTCTCTCTGCCGCAGAATTCCTTCAGTGCTGATTTCCAGTCCCAATCGGGCTCGAATCCTTCACGAAACCAGACTTCATAGTCCGCGGCGGCCACGATCGTCATGGCTTTCATTCTTTTGCCGCCGTCCACTTCGCGGAAATCCAGAATCTCCAGCCCGTCGCACATGTGACCCCTGAGCTGTTCCATAGCCTTTTCAGTCGTGATCGGCTCCTCCAGCTCGATATCCATATACTCCGCACTGCTCGTGGGACCGACGCCCAGCGGCATAGCAAAGGACATGACCATCCTTTGGTGCATTCCTTCGTCGTATTTTACAGGAATATCCGTGCGCCGAACGGCGCCCTGCAGGTATCTCATCAACTCCAGATGTCCGATGAACTTCATGGGGCCGTACTTGGCAAATTTAACTCTGACTCGCAAAGATTTTTCTCCTATACATTTCATCCGGCGGATGATCTATCTGTTACGCAGCACCCGCATCCAAATCTCGCTGCTCCGCACCCGGAGCACTGCTCCCTGCAGTTAGGGGTGATGACGCCCTCCTGGGCCCGCTTCCACTCGCGGATCATGAATTCCTTGGTGACGCCTATATCAATGAAGTCCCAGGGCAGGATCTCGTCGACAGACCGCTCCCGAAGCGCGAAGAAATTCATATCTACGCCCGTATTGGCGCAGGCTGTGAGCCAGCGGGAATAGTCCCAGGTCTCAATCCAGGCGTCGTACATGGCACCTAACCTGTATGCTTCCAGGATCACCGCCGAACACCGTCTGTCACCGCGTGCAAGAAGGCCCTCCAGCACGGTTCCGTCCGCTTCATGGTACTTGTACCAGATGCTGCGCCTGTTGAGGACAGATTGAATGCCGTCATAGACTGTACCGGCAAATTCCAGGTACTGTTCGGGCGTGTACATCGGTGCCCACTGCAAAGGCGTAAACGGCTTAGGGACAAAGAAAGATGTGCTCACAGTGATATCGCATCGTCCATTGCGCTTTTCCTTGGGAACTTCCTGGAAATAGGCCACTGCGATCTTGTTGGCAAGTTCTGCGATCTCCCGCCGGTCCTCCGGCGTCTCTGTGGGCAGGCCCAGCATGAAATACAGCTTTACCTTCTTCCAGCCTCCGCGGAAAGCCTCGCGCGCGCCAAAGAGGATCTCCTCCTCTGTCAGTCCCTTATTGATGACGTCCCTGAGCCTCTGGGATCCCGCCTCGGGGGCAAAAGTCAGATTGCCTCTCCGCGCATCCTGCAGTCTGGCCATGACGTCCAGAGAGAAAGAGTCAATGCGAAGCGACGGAAGCTGGAGCTGCGTGCCGCGCGGCCCATATGTGTCCACAAAATAATTCACAAGCTCTTTGATACACGTGTAATCGCTGGAGCTGAGAGAGCTCAGCGTAAAGTCGTCAAAGCCTGTGTTGTTGATCAGCTCATCCGTATAGCGCTTCAGAAGGTCGAAGGACTTCTCCCTGTTAGGTCTGTAGATCATACCCGCCTGGCAGAACCGGCAGCCCCGGATGCAGCCTCGCTGAATCTCCACAACGGCTCGGTCCTGTGTGATCTGAATGAAGGGCACCAGCTGATGCAGCGGATAAGGCGCCGTGTTCAGGTCCTTCACCACCTGCTTCGTGATTCGCGCAGGCACACCGTCAACAATAGGTGCAAACGACGCAATCGTCCCGTCCTCTTTGTACTTCACCTCATAGAGAGAGGGCACATAGATTCCCGGCACCTGGCGGGCTGCCTCGATCAGGAACTCCCTGCGGCTTTTCCCGGCCGCCTTCATGGACTTGTACAGGTCCAGCAGCTGATCGTAGACTACTTCGCCCTCGCCGATGTAAAACATGTCAAAAAATTCCGCCATCGGTTCCGGATTGTAGGAACAGGGGCCGCCGCCGATCACGATCGGCACCGACTCATCTCTGTCACAAGCCTTGAGCGGGATCCCGGACAGGTCCAGGATCTGCAGCACATTTGTGTAGCAGAGCTCAAACTGCAGCGTGATCCCAAGGAAGTCAAAATCCCGGATCGGGTCCTGGGATTCCAATGCAAAAAGCGGGATCTTTCGCTCCCGCATTATTTTGTCAAGGTCCAGCCAGGGAGAGTACACCCGCTCGCACCAGGTGTCTTCCCTGCGGTTGAACATATCGTATAAAATTTGTATGCCCAGATGGGACATGCCCACCTCGTAGACCTCCGGGAAACACATAGCGAACCGGATGTCCACCTTCCCGGGATCCTTATACACTGCGTTGGCTTCGTTTCCGAGGTACCGGGCAGGTTTTTGAACGCCCAGAAGCACATCATCCGGCAGCGCCAGCTTTCTCATCGTATGACCGGGTTCCCTGATTGCCATCAGATTTATCTCCTGTTACTTACAAGAATGTAAACGCATACTGCAGCCTGTGTACCACATTCATGACGTTGGATCTGTAATCGTCAATGACTGTCTTGCACACCGTGGGACTGTTGGTCAGGATCGCGTCCACATTCAGGTTCACCAGCTTTTCCATCGTTTCCATTTCGTTGATGGTCCAGACAAAAACTCGCTTGCCGGCTCTGTGGATCCGCTCAATATTCTCATAGGTGGCAAAAGTCTCCTGGATGGAGATAATATCTGCCGCCTCCAGCGTCTCAATATCGCCGATTCCGATCACCGAAGTGTACGCCGTGAGCACATAAGGATTGATCGCGCGCACCTCTTCCAGCGTCGAATAGTCCTGCGATGTGATATCGCAGTTATTCATATAGTTATTATCCTCGATGATCTGAATGACCTTCTCCGCGATCCCGTCGTCATGACCGTTTCGCTTGATCTCGATGTTCAGATACAGCTTGTCCTTGCCGCTGCCGGCGAGCTTAATGACTTCATCCAGTGTGGGGATCGTGGTTCCCTCAAAGTCAGAAGAGAAAAACGATCCGTTATCCAGATTCTTGATCTCATCGTAGGTCACTTCCCAGACATCCTTGTCAAGACCGGTGGTTCTTTTCAGATTGTCATCGTGCATGACAATGATCGTCCCGTCTTTCAGCATCTGCACGTCCAGCTCAGCTGCCGAGAAGTCCTCGTCGATGCACTTCTGGAAAGCCGGCATCGTATTCTCAGGCGCCTCTGCGGAAAAGCCGCGGTGTGCCATGATCATGGGGAATCCGTACTCTGTGTTCATTGACCAGCGGATCTGGGCAAATCTTCTGGGCACGGAGAAGAATATGCTCACAAGGCAGATTGCCGCGACCAGCACCTTCAGGATCGGATATCTGTGAAAATAGTGCGGCGGGTCCGTATAGTCGAGTATGGGCTGTTCCAGCTGCTTTTTCCTTGCATAATAAGCAGACTGCACGCTGGCTGCCATCAGCGGCACCACGATCCAGGTAAAGAAGATCGTGCACAGCATACTGGTCGGTCCGTACCGCAGGAAGAAGAAATCAATAAATCCCGGAGTCTCACCGGGCATCACCCACAGTGACAGCAGATACCAGACCGAAACAATCAGGGAAGATCCGACCGTATAGACTGCATAGCCCACGAAGCTCCAGAAAGCTGCAAGGAACAGTATTTTGAAAAAGTAGCGGCCCTTTATCATCTGGACACTCTTCCTGCACGCCTGCGGGAACTTTACGCCATCCTCTTCCATCATGATCGGGATTGCGAAGATCCAGAAAAGATACAGGATCGTCGCAGCAACCGCTGCTATCTCAAACGCAAACATCTCCCACGGACGTTTGTGAAAATCCTCCAATATGAAACCGGGGATCCGCAGGATCGAAGTGACGCTGGATACGTCTGACATTGCAGCCGAATTCAGGATGATAAGCACATACGGAATAAAGGTCCAGTTTTCCGGCCTGATGCGCTCCACACACATGTCGAATCCGGCAGAGACGATCTGTCTGGTCGTCCTTCGCATGCCGAACCTGGATGCGTGCAGCGTGTCGTAGATCGCGAACTGCTCGAACATGGCGGCGCTTACCAGCAGCAGGATCATAAAAAGCAACACGATCCATGTGATCGGATTTCTAAGAAAACTGTGCGCGTTATACCATGCAATTACCCGGGTCCCGTTTCCGATCAGCCACAGTCTCTGCGCCCAGGTCATGATCGGGAATATCACCAGGAACGTGAGCAGTCTGAAGAAAAACTCAAATGCGATCAGACTCCGAATATTCTCCTTTAACAGCCAGATCGGGCTCAGCACGCCTTTCAGCCAGTTGATCAGTCCTCTAAAAAAGCCCATTTT
>CADCIK010000074.1 GCA_902801415.1 uncultured Lachnospiraceae bacterium | reverse complement strand
CTGCAAACAGGCCGTTGTGCATATTTATAACTCCACATCGACACTGCAGAGAGACGTGGTTTTTGGCAAGGACAAGCAGTCCATCATTGATATCGCCGTTCAGGGCACCAAGTGGGTCAAGGAAAGAGCGGAAAAGTTCCCCGGAAAGATCTATTTTGAGTATTCGCCCGAGAGCTTTACCGGCACTGAGCTGGATTTTGCCCTCGAGATCTGCACGGCTGTGCAGGACGTATGGCAGCCTACACCGGAAGATCCCATGATCTTCAATCTCCCTTCCACCGTGGAGATGACGACGCCCAACGTCTACGCTGACCAGATCGAGTGGATGAGCCGCCACTTCAAGAACAGAGACAGCATTATCCTCAGCGTCCATCCTCACAACGACAGGGGATGCGGCGTGGCAGCTACAGAGCTGGCCCTTCTTGCAGGCGCGCAGCGCGTGGAAGGCACACTTCTCGGCAACGGCGAGAGAACCGGAAATGTCGATGTTTTGACAGTGGCCTACAACATGTTCTCCCAGGGTATCGATCCGGAGCTGAATCTGGAGGATATCACCGAGATCATCGACGTGTGTGAGAGATGCACCAAGATGGGCGTCGACGAGCGCCATCCCTACGCGGGCAAGCTGGTCTTCACGGCCTTCTCGGGATCCCACCAGGATGCCATCAACAAGGGCATTCAGGCCATGAAGAAGAGAAATTCCAAGATCTGGGAGGTCCCTTATCTTCCCATCGATCCCTCCGACATCGGCAGAGTGTACGAGCCCGTCGTCCGCATCAATTCCCAGTCGGGCAAGGGCGGCGTAGCTTTCGTCATGAGCACTTACTACGGCTTCAAGCTTCCCAAGGGAATGCACAGAGAGTTCGCGGACGTGGTCCAGAGCATCTCCGAGAAGCAGGGTGAAGTTCCGCCGGAGCAGATCATGGACGCATTCCGCGCCGAGTATCTGTACAAGAACGAGCCTCTGCACTTCAGAAAGCTGCAGGTGACCGATATGAGCAACGATGTCGAGTCGACCTTCGACACCAAGGTAAGGCTCATGTTCACGGACCACGGCGAGATGGAGAAGGTCGAGGCGGTCGGAAACGGTCCTCTGGACGCAGTTCTGCGCGGACTCGCTCTCAAGTACGGCTTCAACGTGCGCATCCTCGACTACGAGGAGCACGCGCTCAAGTCCGGTTCGGATTCCCAGGCGGCCGCTTATATCCACCTGATGGACAGCGATACCGGCAGGATCACATACGGCGTAGGCGTAAGCTCCAACATCACGAGAGCTTCCGTGCGCGCGATCTTCTCAGCTGTGAACAGACTGCAGCTGGGCGAGAGAAGGCAGGGTACTTCTGACAGCTTCTGATCCTGTGATCAGCGGCGGACAGTCGGATTTTTGACCCGGTCCCGATACAGATCAGATCCGGACCGGCCCCAATACAGACAGTACCCGGACCGGCTGCAGAACAGACAGCATCCGGACCGGCTCCAATACAGTTAACAATAACCATGAGAGAGGAGCTGCATCAAATGGCAGAACAGAAGAAACTGGTAGCTGAGATCACATCCATGGATGAGGATTTCACACAATGGTATACAGACGTTGTTATTAAGGCGGGACTGATCGCCTATTCCCACATCAAGGGATTCATGGTCTACAAGCCCGCGGGCTACGCGCTGTGGGAGGCCGTACAGAAGCACCTCGACGCGCGCTTCAAGGCAGTCGGCGTTGAGAACGTGTATCTTCCCATGATGATCCCGGAGAATCTGCTCAGCAAAGAGAGTGACCTGGTCAACGGTTTCGCACCTGAAGTTGCATGGGTTACTCACGGCGGACAGGAAGAGCTGCAGGAGAGGATCTGCGTGCGTCCCACTTCCGAGACCCTGTTCAGTGACTTCTACAAGGACGAAGTCCAGTCCTACAGAGATCTTCCCAAGAACTACAACCAGTGGTGTAGCGTTGTCCGCTGGGAGAAGGAGACCAGACCTTTCCTTCGCTCCAGAGAGTTCATGTGGCAGGAGGGACACACAGTCCACGCCACTATGGAAGAGGCGATCGAGAGAACCGAGCTGATGCTTGACGTCTACGCGGACTTCTGCGCGGAAGATCTTGCCATCCCCACGATCAAGGGCCGCAAGACCGACAAGGAGAAATTCGCAGGCGCGATCGCAACCTATACCATCGAAGCGCTCATGCACGACGGCAGAGCTCTGCAGTCCGGTACCAGCCACAACTTCGGCGATGACTTCGCGAAGGCATACGGCATCCAGTTCACTGACAGAGATAACAAGCTCAAATACGCGTTCCAGACATCCTGGGGACTTTCCACCAGAATTATCGGCGCGCTGATCATGGTACACGGCGACAATTCCGGTCTCGTGCTGCCTCCCAAGATCGCGCCCACCCAGGTCATGGTCATTCCGATCCAGCAGAAGAAGGCCGGCGTTCTGGACAAGGCGAGAGAGATCAAGGATATGCTCAGCAATTTCCGCGTCAAAGTCGACGAGACCGACAAGAGCCCCGGATTCAAGTTCGCTGAGCAGGAGATGAGAGGCATTCCGCTCCGCGTCGAGATCGGCCCCAGAGATCTGGCCGAGAACAAGTGCGTCGTAGTGCGCCGCGACACGCGCGAGAAGATCGCGTGCAGCATCGACGAGCTGCCTCAGAAGGTGGCAGAGCTTCTGCCTCAGATCCAGCAGGATATGTACGACAGAGCCAAGAAGCACCTCGAGGAGCACACCTTCGACGCTCCCGACAAGGAGACCTTTGAGAGCCTGTTTGAGGAGACCAGGGGCTTCGTAAAGGCTATGTGGTGCGGAAGCAGAGAATGCGAAGAGAAGATCAAGGAAGACTATTCCGTAACCAGCCGCTGCATCCCTTACAAGCAGGAGAAGCTCAGCGACGTATGCGTCTGCTGCGGCAAGCCTGCCACCAAGATGGTGTACTGGGGCAGAGCATATTAATGGAGCAGATTGTGGAAGTGAAGATCCCCATTCCGGAAGAAGTAAATAGCATTCTTGTGAAGTTACAGGAATCCGGGTACGAGGCCTACATCGTGGGCGGCTGCGTCCGCGACGCCCTCCTGGGCCGTGAGCCCAACGACTGGGATATCACGACTTCCGCACTGCCTTTGGAAGTAAAACGTATATTTGTCAAAACAGTGGATACAGGCTTACAGCATGGAACGGTCACTGTTTTGGCAGGCGGGAAGGGCTATGAAGTGACCACCTACAGAGTGGACGGCGTCTATGAGGACGGCCGGCATCCCAAGGAGGTCACCTTTACGCCGAGCCTTAGGGAGGACCTGCAGAGGCGGGACTTCACCATCAACGCTATGGCCTACAGAGAGCCGGGCGTTCTGGTGGACCTGTTCGGCGGGCAGAAAGACCTGGAGGACGGCGTGATTCGGGCTGTCGGAGATCCTTCACAGAGGTTTTCGGAGGACGCGCTGCGCATCCTGCGGGCTATCCGTTTCAGCGCCCAGCTGGGATACCGGATCGAGGAGGAGACCCTCCGCGCGGCGTCGGAACTGGCGCCCACACTGCGGAAGATCAGCGCGGAGCGCATCCGGGTGGAACTGGAGAAGACGATCACGTCAGACCATCCGGATCTTCTTCGTACAGCGTACGAAGCTGGGATTACAGCGATCTTTCTGCCGGAATTTGATCTTTGCATGGAGACAAGGCAGAACAACCCCCATCACTGCTATACAGTTGGTGAGCACACCCTGAAGGGAATGGAGTTGATCAGGAACGACCGGGTGCTCCGGCTCACAATGCTGATCCATGACATGGGAAAGCCTTCCTGTCTCACAACAGATGATAATGGGATTGACCATTTCTATGGCCATCAGGAAGTGAGCGCTTCACTGGCGCGGACGATCCTGAGAAGGCTCAAATACGACAACGATACGATCCGCAAAGTCGTCACGCTGGTCCGCTATCACGACATGCAGATCCGGCTGACGGCGCCTGCCGTCCGCAAAGCGGTCGTCAAGATCGGGGAAGACCTTTTCCCGCTCTTTCTGGAGGTGAAACAGGCCGATCTTCTGGCGCAGAGCACCTTCCAGAGGCAGGACAAGCAGAAGACCCTGGACGAAGTGAAAAGGCTCTATGCGGGGATCATCTCCCGCGGAGACTGCCTCAATCTCAAGCATCTTGCCGTCAACGGCTCTGATCTCATCCAAATGGGCGTGAAGCCGGGCAAGGAAGTCGGCAGTATTTTGGCGCAGATGCTGGCGGACGTGCTGGATGTGCCGGTCCACAATGACAGAGAATATCTGCTGAACCGGTTTGCAGCGCCAGCGATCGGAGAAGGCACCGCGACAATGAAAGAGAGTGGCTGCTGAAATGGCTTGTTATGCCTGTGATCGGTGAAAGCACCGAGGCAATGACACAGAGCAGTTGCTGAAGTAGTCGGCTATGTTGCAGGATGCGGCAAAAAACTAATAATATGCAGTGCGACGCGGACGCATTTTGTTGACAAACGTATTGAAACCTATTATAAATTTAATAGTAAAAAAGATAGGAGAAATAGTCTCCGGGAATTTGCAGGAGGAACAGATATGAACAAGACTGAAATGATTGCAGCGATCGCTGAGAAGGCTGACCTTACAAAGAAGGACGCTGAGAAGGCGCTTAAGGCTTTTACAGACACAGTAGCAGAAGAACTGGCTAAGGGCGAGAAGGTTCAGCTGGTTGGATTCGGAACATTCGAAGTCAGCGAGAGAGCAGCCAGAGTCGGCATTAACCCTCACACACGTGAGCCCCTCAACATTGAGGCTTCCAAGGCTCCCAAGTTCAAGGCCGGCAAGGCTCTGAAGGACGCAATCAACTGATCTGTGTTCAATGAGTATTGAGTTTACGTAAGTGACAGCCCGGAGCAGAAGCTCCGGGCTTTTACTAATTAGTTAGGTGGAAAATTATGAGACTTGACAAATATCTTAAGATTTCAAGACTGATCAAGAGGCGCACAGTTGCAAACGAAGCTTGCGACAACGGTCGTGTCACTCTCAACGGCAAAGTGGCCAGAGCATCAGCAGAAGTGAAGCCCGGCGATGTGATTGGGATCGCCTTCGGCAACCGGGAGACCCGCGTCGAGGTGCTCGCAGTTCAGGAAAACGTCCGCAAAGAGGCGGCCGGCGACCTGTTTCGCTATCTGCCGGTTCCGGAAGGTGCTGCGGAGGAGAAGGCGGAGTCGTAAGCCAGGTCAGAGTTCTGACAGGTGACGCGCTGCCGAGGCGGCGCGGAGAAGTAATTCTGAACTCTTTCTAAACTTTCATCAGCCTCATTGACGGAGGCGGAAATCTGGCGTTAAGATGAGAAAGCAAACACATATTGTGTTATGTAGAGAGAACAGACACAAAGATTTGTGTAGACAGGTGATAAGCGAAGATCGGCTGATCGTGCAGATCAGCTGTTAGCGTATACAGGTGATAAGACAGCGACAAAAGGAGGAGCCAATGGCATTACAGAAATCTGCCAGCCATAATGAGCAGAACAAGCTGAGCATGGGGCTCGCCGCGGTAGTCGTCGGAATTCTGATCGTTGTGATCATGGTTGCCTGCTTCGGACTGCATCAAAGGCTCGTAAAGAACCGGGAACGGATCGGTGAACTGGAGTCGGAGATCGCTAAGGAAGAGCAGCGGGCCGAGGACATCGAGGAATACAGGAAATATACCGAGACGAGAGAATACATCGAGGAAGTAGCCCGGGAGAAACTGGGCCTCGTCTACGAAGGAGAAGTGATCTTTAAAGAAGCATCATCGGATTGAAAAGGCTGTCGCCGGCTGGCGGCGGCTTTTTTTCCTTGATT
>CADCIK010000073.1 GCA_902801415.1 uncultured Lachnospiraceae bacterium | reverse complement strand
GCCGGGGCGGAGCAGTATTTTGGCCAGCTTGCGGAGCTGGGGCCTGACGCGATCCTGGTGGCGGATCCGGGCATGTTCATGCTGGCCCGCAAGGCCTGCCCCAATATTCCGATCCACATTTCCACCCAGGCCAACAACACCAACTACGGCACCTTCAATTTCTGGTTCGAAATGGGGGCCGAGCGCGTAGTCTGCGCGCGTGAGCTGAGCCTGATCGAGATCGCGCAGATCCGAAGGGAGATCCCGGAGGACAGGGAGATCGAGGCCTTCGTACACGGCGCTATGTGCATTTCCTATTCGGGCAGATGCCTTCTGTCCAATTATTTTACGGGAAGGGACGCCAACAGAGGCGCCTGCACGCACCCCTGCCGCTGGAAATACGCGGTGATGGAGGAGTCCAGGCCGGGCGTGTACCTGCCGGTGGAGGAAAACGAGCGGGGAACCTTCGTCTTCAACTCCAGGGACCTGTGCATGATCGACCACATTCCGGACCTGCTGAAGGCCGGTGTGGACAGCCTGCGCTTTACGTGGCGTCGGTGGGCCGGGCCTACAGACAGGCCATCGACGACTACCTGGAGAGCGAAGAGCTCTATCAGTCCAGGATCCCGCAGTACATGGACGCGATCCGGAAGTGCACCTACAGGCGCTTTACGACAGGCTTCTACTACGGAAGACCGGATCAGGACGCAATGGTCTATGACAGCAACACGTATGTCAACGAGGCGGTATTCCTGGGAATTGTCGAAAAGATCACGCCGGAGAACCGGGCCAGGATCATGCAGAGGAATAAATTCTGCGTCGGAGATCACATTGAGGTGATGAAACCTGACGGAAGAGATATTCCGATTATCGTAAAAGCAATGTATAATGAAAACGGAGAAGAAGTGGACAGTGCGCCTCATCCCAAGGAGATCATTGATCTGGAACTCGTGATGGAAGAGGACATGTCTGTATCTGCTGATGTGGAGGAAGGAGACCTGCTCAGGGTCGTCATGCCGACTGCATAAGCGGATCGTTACAAAAAAGGGGAAGAGAAAAAATGAAAATCATAGTGGTTGGCTGCGGCAAGGTCGGCGCGGCTCTTACGGCTCAGTTGAGCCGCGAGGGGCACGACATTGCCGTCATTGACGTGAACGCGGGGGTATTGACCGATATCTCCAATAATTACGATGTAATGGGCCTGATCGGAAACGGCGCAAGCCACGCGGTGCAGGTTGAAGCTGGGATCGAGAGGGCGGACCTGCTTGTCGCCGCGACGGATTCCGACGAGCTGAACCTCCTGTGCTGCCTGATCGCCAAGAAGGCAGGCGGATGCAATACAATCGCGCGTGTGCGCAACCCGGTCTACAATGAAGAGATCAACTTTATCAAAGAAGAGCTGGGCCTGTCCCTGACAGTAAACCCGGAATACGCGGCTGCGACTGAAGCGGCCCGCGTCCTTCGCTTTCCTTCCGCAGTGCAGATCGAGACATTTGCGAAGGGAAAAGTTGAAATTGTCAAAGTACGGATCCCCGAAGGGTCTGTCCTCAACGGATGCCCTATGGCGCAGATCCACAAAAGGACCGGTGCGGAGGTGCTTGTCTGCACAGTAGAGCGGGGCAGCCATGTTGCGATCCCCCACGGCGACTTTGTACTGCAGACAGGTGATGTGATCAGTGTCGTTGCTTCCAAGGAAAACACCAGGGACTTTGTCGCCAGGATCGGCCTCAAGAGCCGCCGCGTGAGAGACTGCATGATCATCGGAGGCGGCACCATCGCCTTTTATCTGGCGCAGCAGCTTCTGGAGACAGGGATCCGCGTCAAGATCATCGAGCAGGACCGCGACCGCTGCGAGGAACTCGCAGAGATCCTGCCCAGGGCAACCATTATCAATGCGGACGCAGCCAATCAGGATATTCTCATGGAAGAGGGCGTCCGTGAATGCGAATCCTTCGTCACATTGACAGGCATGGACGAGGAGAACCTGTTCCTGTCCATGTTCGCGCAGAACTGCTCTAACGCCAAGGTCATCACAAAAGTGGACAGGCAGGATTTTGACGAGATCATCAAGAGACTGGATCTTGGAACACTCCTGCATCCCAAGAACATCACGGCGGACATCATTCTGCGCTACGTCCGCGCGCTGCAGAACTCCATCGGAAGCAACGTAGAGAGTCTGTACAAGATCATTGAAAATAAGGTTGAGGCAGTTGAATTTCTGATCCAGAAGGATTCTCCGGTCGTCGGCATCCCGCTGTCGGAACTTAAGGTCAAGCCCGACGTGCTCGTGGCCTGCATCAGCCGCGGCGGCAGGATCATCATCCCGAACGGTAACTCCAGCATCCATGTAGGTGACAGCGTGATCATCGTCACATCCCACCTTGGATTCGGCGATATCCGGGATATTCTCAAGTGACGACAGGAGGGGCTTATGAATTATTCGATCATTCGTAGGATCCTCGGCATTGTCGTGGAATTCATCGGCGCCTTTCTCCTTCTGCCCGCCATCTGTGGACTGTTTTACGGAGAGAAGCAGGTCATTGTATATTTTGTCCTGGCTTTCGTATACTTCATTGCCGGAAGGCTGATCGCTTCGATCAAACTGACCAATCACGCCTACTATGCGAGAGAAGGACTGGTCGTCGTCGGACTCAGCTGGATCGTCCTGAGTATTCTGGGTGCTATTCCGCTTGTGATCACGGGCGACATTCCCAGCTTTACCGACGCGCTGTTTGAAACGGTGTCCGGCTTTACGACTACGGGATCCAGCATACTCACAGATGTCGAGGCGCTGAGCCACACAGGCCTGTTCTGGAGAAGCTTTACGCACTGGGTCGGCGGCATGGGCGTCATCGTCTTCATTCTGGCGGTGCTCCCTATGACAGGCGGCTACAATATGAACCTCATGCGCGCGGAGAGCCCCGGCCCCACGGTCGGCAAACTCGTGCCCCGCATGAAAGAAACTGCCAAAATACTGTATTCCATCTACTTCGGGATCACAGTCGCGGAGATCATCTGCCTTCTGATCGCCCGAATGCCTCTGTTTGACGCGCTGTGTATTGCATTCGGAAGCGCGGGTACCGGCGGTTTCGGCGTCCGCAATGACAGCTGCGCAAGCTACTCGACACTGATGCAGGTCATCATCACGGTGTTCATCATCATGTTCGGCGTCAACTTCAATGCTTACTTCTTCATCCTGAGAAGGAGATTCGGGGAAATAAAGAAGATGTCCGAGCTCAAGGGATATTTTGGCATCATTGCATTCTCGATCATCACGATCACGATCAATATCCGCCATCTGTTCCCGTCCGTCCTGGTCGCTTTCCAGCAGGCAGCTTTCCAGGTAGGATCGATCATCACGACCACCGGTTTCGCGACAGCGGACTTCGACCAGTGGCCCCAGTATTCGCGGGCGATCCTGGTGCTGATCATGTTTATCGGCGCCTGCGCGGGCAGTACCGGCGGCGGTATGAAGGTCTCCCGTGTGTTGATCATGTTCAAGACCGTCTATCGCGAGATCCGCAAATACCTGCATCCCCGCGCGGTGACCAACGTCACCATGGACGGCAAGACCATGGACAGAAGCACACTCCACAGTGTCAGCGTCTACCTGTCCACCTACATGCTGCTCTTATCCCTGTCGGTCCTTCTGATCACAGCATTTGAGAGCTTCGATCTGGAGACCGTATTTACGTCGGTCGTATGTACCTTCAACAACATCGGACCCGGCCTCTCCAAGGTCGGCCCCACCTGCAACTTCAGCATCATGAGCACGCCGACCAAGTATATCCTCATGTTCGATATGCTGGCAGGCCGTCTCGAGCTCTATCCCATGCTGATCCTCGTGACACCGGCGGTGTGGAAGAACGGGTGATGTAAAACACTTGTGCAGTACAGCTGGTCATCTTCATGATTCGTGAGCAGCGTTTCTGCGAAGCGGGAGAACTGCTGATTTAAGAAACTAAGTGAGAGAGGGAGCCTGTTGAAGGCTCCCTCTTTATGAAATACCGCACAAATTCCTTTGGTTTCGCGGAAATAATCTGAAATTATTTTTGGAAGAAAATTTTTGGAAAAAGGTCTTGCCAAATCACAAACCTTACTATATAATTCTGCTTTGTAACCGGCACAAAGCCGTTTACATACATAAAGGGCTATAGCCAAACGGTAAGGCAGCGGACTCTGACTCCGTCATTTTGAAGGTTCGAATCCTTCTAGCCCTGCTCTTAAATTAAGGCATCTGACAGCTGTTGTCAGATGCTTTTTTTGGGGTTAGAAGGATTCGAACCATTTTGAACCTGTCTGATATCTGCGATACTGTGTTCTCAAAAGGAGAAAATCATGACAGTACTTATTACAGGCTTTGAGCCATTTGCAGACTACTCCATCAACCCTTCCTATGAGGCAGTTCGAAGACTGCCGGATCAAATTTGCGGAGCAACTGTGGTTAAACGATGCCTTCCTGTGGTATTCGGTAAGGCAGCAGATTCTCTGGAAAGAGAAATAGAGAAGATTTGTCCGGATATTGTTATCTGTACCGGCCTGGCTGGTGGGCGGAGTGCGATCACACCGGAATCTGTTGCGGTCAACCTGATGGATGCCCGCATTCCGGATAATGAAGGTCAACAGCCCAGGAAGCAAAAGATTCTGGAAGACGGAGAGAAGGAGCTGTATGCTTCACTTCCGATAAGTCTTATGTTGGATTGCTTGAGGGAAGCTGGGATTCCTGCACAACAGTCTGATTCTGCAGGCACTTTTGTCTGCAACGAAGTGTTTTACCGACTGATGAAGATGACAGAGGGCAGCAGGATCCTTGCCGGCTTTGTCCATATTCCGTATATTACCGGGATGGGAAAAGGCAAGCCGGAAATGAAGCTGGAGGATGTAATACGGGGGCTGGAGATCTGCGTTGGTGCTGCGGTACGAAGTTTAATCCTGAAAGCATAAAGGCACGAGCTGATAGTTTCAGTGGATGCGCCAGTTCTCCGACTTGTGCTCCACCAGGATACGTCATTTCTGTTTTCCTATCGGGCATATTTCATTTTGGCTGTACTAAGAAGCCTCTTTTTAGAATTTTATCGGGTATCTTGCAATCGAGCAGGTTCCACTAGGATCCCGGATACTGAGCTTGCTAGTGAAGATTTCCTATCAGAATTGATTGATTTTAAAAGTTAGTGGAATTGGTTTTTTCACTAACTTTTTTAATTCTTGATAGTTGGTGGTATCCAGATATTACAATTTTCGGTATTTAGTGGTGGCAGTTTCTTGAGATGCCCTATAAGAAAGGCTTCTTTGCTTATTTAGTGGTCGAGTTTTCTGAGATGCCCTATAAAAAGAGTTTCCAAGCATATTTAGTGGAACTATTAACTGTGACCGCAGGGTAACCCTGTGGTCGAAACCCACCCTGTAGTCACAACCACCCTGTGGTCACAACCCACCCCATGGTCACAACACCCTCCGATCACATCAAAAACCTTATATCACACTTAAAAATTACCAAATTTACCCCCTCTTGTTTATGCAATGTCACTAAATACTAACAGAAATTAAAAAAATAGTGACAAAATGTTAAGAAAATGTTAATATCGTTAATGAAGATATTACATTTCATTGCAGTTAATGATTACCGGCATCCTGGAGATCGGAGGGGACTATGAAAAAGCATAGCGTTATCGCATTCGCATCAGCACTCACAATCGCGGCAGGTATAATTTGCACACCCACTGCAGCCTTTGATGCTGAAAGCAACCAGATCGAAGCTGCAGTCCGGAAGGATGGCAGCCTTTTTGCTGCACAGGACGAGGACGGCATCGCATATGAAGATGCCATCGCAGATCTCTATGCGAGAAGCACAACGATCTCTGATAAGGAGATCCTTGAGATCGCCCGCAAGATGAAACCCGACTGCACAGCAGTTGCTGAAGAGCTCGGCGACGTGCAGGCAGCACAGATCATGGATACGCTTGCTGATTATGAAGAAGCTAAGGCTTCTTACCTGCTTGACAACGAGACCGCTCAGGCAGACAGCAGCGTAAGCGCAGAGTGGACAAGACAGGACCGTTACACCAGAATGGGCATGTCCTCCGCACAGAAGCTGACAAGCCTGATCCCCGGTTACACTGTAACTTCCTGCAGCGAAGAGAACGGACAGATCCTGGTCGACATCGACGAGTGGATGACCGAAGGCTATACAGAAGGCGCAGACCAGAATACTGAGAACGTATCGGCCTATCGCTATTATTTCACAGCAGTGCTTTCCCAGGACGGCACCGGAAACTGGGAAGTCGCTTCCATCACCAATACAGACAGAAACTTCACCTGGCTCGAGGATATTGAGGAGCAGGAAAAGAATTATGAAGGCGAAGAC
>CADCIK010000072.1 GCA_902801415.1 uncultured Lachnospiraceae bacterium | reverse complement strand
GAGCAGATGGAGCGCTGCGTATATTCTCTCCGATTCGCGCAGCCAGTAAAAATACCGGCAGACCAGCATATATTCCTGCGTCTCCATGATCTCCCGCATATCTATGTCGGAAAAACTGATCTGGTCTTCACTGCAGGGACCTTCCATGCGGATCGAGGCCAGGAAAACAGCCAATGTGGGCAGCATGCCGCTCACATATTCGCAATGCAGATCATGCTCGATCTCTTTGAGGTTCAGCTGGATGTCCCGAATGATCTCTGCCTGTTTTTCCGAGAACAGCGACTGGGCAAAATAGTCAATGAACTGAGGATAATACAGAAAGAAGAGAGCGCGCTTTTTGACAGGATCTCCCTGGATCCGATATCCTTTTTTGATCAGGTAATGAAGTTTGAGCTTGTTCTTCCCCAGAAATGCAGAGACATCTTTGAGGTCGCTGACTGTTGTGTTGCGGCTGACGTCAGTAAACTCCATTAGAGTTTCCACATAGACCGGTTTCTCATAAAGAAGCAGCATACAGACCGCAAGCCGTTCACGCTCGATCGGGCTGAATGTGCGGTGAGGGTGCGCTTTGTCCTGAAACAGGAGCTCATGGATCCGCTCAGCTTCGCCGCTTCCCGCACGGACGCCTTTAAAACGGTCGCGCTCCAATTCTGACAGGCCGTTGTCCCTTAACCAGTCATTGATCTTTTCTATATCATAGTAGGCGCTTCGCTTGGAGATTCCCAGCCGATCGGTGATATCGCTTACGCTGACATATCCGCCTGCATAAACCACCATCTTCAGAATATCCGTGCATCGAGCGTCCAAAGTGTATGTCATGGTCATGATGTCTACCTCCATGTACCTCAATTATATATGGAAATTTGTCAAAAAACAGCTGATCAGCATCCAATTGTCTGCACAATAAAATGCAAGTCTTGGATTTATGTCCTGGTTTTCCTTATAAAGCAGGCATTTTTGCAATGTTTTGCACATTCACAGGGAGTGTTTGCGCAAAGGCTTGGTGTTGTTTTGACACCTTTTCGGAGCCATAATTGGCTTAACAACAAGGAACAAAGCAAAAAACACTCGAGTGACTGCCGCGGGAGCCGGTTCCCCGAAGGCAAGCAGCAAACGGTCCTAAACAACACCCAATCCGATTTGGAGGATAGTTATGATTGAGAATTTACTTAAGGAAGAGAATTGCGTGATCGTTGATCGCGTGCAGGACTGGAAAGACGCGGTGCATGTTTCACTGGAGCGCCTGATCGAACAGGGGTATTGCACAGAAGAATATGAAAAAGCAGTCTTTGACAGCACGGCAGAGTTCGGCCCCTATTATGTACTGACCGACAACATGGCCCTGATCCACGCGACCAATAAGGTCGGCGTCAGCAAGACGCAGATGGCGGTGACAGTGCTCCGGGAGCCGGTGCAGTTCGAGGAAGACGGAGCAGACGTACAGATCCTGATCGCGCTTTGCGCGGTGGATGCCAACGCACACATCGACGGCATGGCAACGGTCCTGAAGTTGTTCGGCGATGATGACAAATCCGACGACGTGCTTGCGGCTAAGACCGGCAAAGAGGTCTTCGAGATCTTCAGGCAATATGCGGATCAAGAAGACTGAGCGTTTTTGAGAAAAGAAGATAGAAACTTATCAGATTGAAGTCAGATCGAGTTCAGATCGAGATCAGATCGAAATCAGAACGAAATGAATCAAGAACCTAATTGAGGAGGGAAATATGCTTGCTTTTTTAATCAACATTCTTTCAACACCGTCCATACTGGTCGGAATACTGGCCCTGGTTGGCCTGATCCTTCAGAAGAAACCCGTCGAAGAGATCGTAAAAGGAACGACTAAGTGTATCGTCGGTTTCCTGGTCCTGAGTGCAGGCGCAAGCTTCTTGCAGAGCGGATCGCTTCTTGCATTCGGCGACGTTTTCAACTACGCCTTCAACATGCAGGGCGTCGTACCCAACAACGAGGCGATCGTATCCTACGCGCTGCAGGATTTTGGCACAGAGACAGCCTACATCATGGCACTGGGAATGATCCTCAACATCGTGCTGGCCCGCTTCTCCAGACTTAAATACATCTTCCTGACCGGCCACCACACACTGTACATGGCAGCGATGATCGCAGTTCTCTGCAAGATCGGCGGCCTTTCCGGACTTCCGCTCTATATCGGCGGCGGCATGCTCCTGGCTTTCATCTCCGCAGCATCTCCCGCATACTGCGCACCTACAATGGAAAAGATCGTCGAGACTGATGAACTCGCACTCGGCCACTTCGGCGGCTTCGGTTACTGGTTCAGCGGAACTGTAGCAAAGCTGTTTGCAAAAGACAAAGATAACTCCACTGAAGACATCAACTTCCCTCAGAGACTTACATTCCTTCGTGACACCACAGTTTCCATCGGTATCACAATGGTCCTGTTCTTCCTGATCGTCACCGGCATCGCAGTTGCAAAGGGAATCCTGAACGAAGATCCCGCAGCTCTGCTGGCAGTCTATCCCAACCTCGGTTCCCTGCTCAATGTCGGCGCAGAGACCCAGACACACTGGGCAGTATGGGCGATCACAAGCGGCCTGAGCTTCTCCGGCGGCGTGTATGTAATCCTGAGCGGCGTCCGTCTGATCGTCAGTGAGATCGTTCCCGCATTCAGAGGTATTGCTGAGAAACTGGTTCCCGGCGCAGTACCCGCAATCGACTGCCCCGTAGTATTCCCTTACGCTCCCAACGCAGTTCTGATCGGCTTCCTGGTATCCTTCGTAGGCGGTATCGTCGGTCTGGTCCTGCTCTCCGTATTCAACAACACGATCGCACCTTGCGCTCTGATCCTTCCCGGTGTTGTACCGCACTTCTTCTGCGGCGCTGTAGCCGGTGTATACGGAAACGCCGAAGGCGGCATCAAGGGTTGTGTACTCGGATCCTTCCTGCACGGCATCCTGATCACCTTCCTTCCCGCTCTCTGCATGCCTGTTATGGGCGCACTGAACTTCGCGAACTGCACATTCTCTGACGCGGACTTCTCCGTAGTAGGCATCCTGTTCGGAAACCTCGCACAGAGAGTCCAGGGACTTCCGCTCCTCATCGTCTGCATCGTGATCTTTGCAGCACCGATCGTTTACAACTACGTTGCACCCAAGAAGGTTAAGGTCGCTGAGGACTGATCCTCTGCAGGCCGACAATATCCGACAACTGAATATGGAACTATGATCCGGATGTCCCGGTGTCCAAATCGGGACATCTGAATCCCCAAATACAATCAAAAATCAGACCAAAATCAAATCAAAAACCAGATCAAAGACAATAGATCCCGAACAGATAGAAGAGGATCTGACATAGTATAGGAGGTAATCAAAATGACAGAAATTCGTAAAGTTATGTGCTGCTGCGGACAGGGACTTGGAAGCTCCATGATGGTAGAGATGAACATCCAGAAGGCACTTAAGAAGCTCGGGAAGACAAATGTTACAGTCGGCCACACATCCCTCTCTGAGGTCAACCCCGGCGCTGCAGATCTCTTCGTAGTAGGCAGAGATCTTGCTCCCCAGCTCAAGAGCTATCCCAGAGTCGTTGTGCTCAAGAAGATCATGTCTGTCAATGAACTGACAGAGAAGCTTGAGAAGGCGTTCGCGGAGCAGTCCGATACCTTCTTCATCGAGTGATCAGGATCATATACAAACCCCTTTCTAACTTACGGGCACCGTCGAAAGACGGTGCTCATTTAAAAAACGGAGGTACCGATGAATACTAGTACGCTGCAAGCAGTGGCCAACGAGGTCAGAAAGAATATAGTAACAGCTGTTTATTTCGCTAAATCCGGGCATCCGGGCGGCTCCTTATCCGCCGCGGAGATCTACACCTATCTCTACATGAAGGAGATGAACGTAGATCCCGCCAATCCCGGCGATCCTGACAGAGACCGCTTCGTTCTCTCCAAAGGACACGCCTGCCCCGGCCTGTACAGCGCGATGGCGGAGAGAGGATATTTTGGCAGAGAGGAACTGAAGACGTTCCGCCACCTGGGAACACGCCTGCAGGGCCATCCCTCCATGCACTATCTTCCCGGAATTGACATGAGCTCCGGCTCCCTGGGACAGGGCATCTCCTGCGCGGTCGGTATGGCAATGGCAGCCAAGCTTCAGGGCAAAACATACCGCACTTACACACTTCTCGGCGACGGAGAACTGGAAGAAGGGCAGGTCTGGGAGGCAGCCATGTTCGCCGGTGCCAAAAAACTGGACAACCTCTGCGTGATCGTTGACAACAACAACCTGCAGATCGACGGCACGATCAAGGAAGTCAACGATCCGTATCCGATCGACCTCAAATTCGAGGCGTTTAAGTTCCATGTGATCAGGGTGGAGAACGGCCACGATTTCGAGCAGCTGGCAGCAGCGTTTGAGGAGGCGAGAGAGACTGAAGGCAGGCCTTCCGTGATCATTTGCAAGACTGTCAAGGGCAAAGGCGTGTCGTTCATGGAAAACCAGGCTGGCTGGCATGGATCCGCGCCGAATCAGCAGCAGTATGAGACCGCGATGGCAGAACTGGAAAGGATTGGTGGAAAGGCATGACGGAAGTTAAGAAGATCGCAACCCGTGAGAGTTACGGCAGCGCGCTGGCAGAGCTTGGCGCCAAAGTAGAGAATCTGGTCGTTCTGGATGCAGACCTTGCAGGGGCGACCAAGACCGCTGTATTTAAAAAGGCGTTTCCGGACAGACATATCGACTGCGGCATCGCGGAAGGCAATATGATGTCTGTTGCGGCAGGCCTTGCCTCCGCAGGCATGATTCCGTTTGCCAGCACATTCGCGATGTTTGCGGCGGGCAGGGCGTTTGAACAGATCCGCAATTCGATCGGTTACACAGGTATGAACGTCAAGATCGGCGCCACCCATGGCGGTATCAGCGTAGGCGAGGACGGCGCGTCTCACCAGTGTCTGGAGGACATCGCGCTTATGCGTACCATTCCCGGGATGGTTGTCATGTGCCCGGCTGATGATACTGAAGCCCGCAAAGCCGTGCAGGCCGCTGCAGAATATCAGGGCCCTGTCTATATCCGCTTCGGACGCATGGCAGTTCCGGTCCTCTACGGAGAGGACTATGATTTCCGGATCGGCAAAGGCAGCGTCCTGCGGGAGGGAAAGGATGTCACCGTAATTGCAAACGGACTCTGCACATCGGCCGCCTTAGAAGCTGCCGGGATGCTGGCCAAGGACGGGATCGACGCGGAAGTGATCAATATCTGCACGGTCAAGCCCCTTGACGAAGAACTGGTCATTAAGAGCGCAGCCAAGACCGGAAAGGTCGTCACAGCTGAGGAGCACAATATCATCGGCGGCCTCGGAGGCGCAGTGGCAGAGTGCCTGATTGAAAAGTGCCCGACACGGATGATGCGGATCGGCATGCACGACCGCTTTGGCGAGTCGGGACCTGCCGGAGAACTCGTGCACAAGTATCAGCTGGACGCGGAAGGCATCTATCAGCAGGTCAAGGCGTTTGTAAACGCGTAAACAACAGGGCTCATCGCAATTTGGTGTGCTGCTTGGGGGCAGCATATCAATAATAGCGGTGGGCTCCTTTTTTGACTGGTAGAAAAGAGCGCGGAAGTGTGATAGTGTGGAAGTACAGTACAAACCAAAGCAAGACAACAGGCATTATGGCTCTGAAGGCAGGCGAATGAAAGGAGAAAGCGGTGTTCAAGTTTAATCCAGAAGATGTTAAGAATGTCATGGCCGGATCTATGATCTCTGACGCGATTGGAAAACATGAAGAAAAAGAGCGACATTTCGTTCAGGGACGCATTCGAGGAACTGCTGTCTTTTGGCGGCAAAAATGAGATGGCTGTATCGAGTATCCTGGTGCACACGATCAACCCCAGATTTGCGATTTGGGATGACAAAGCTGCAGTGGACTTTTTTGACATGGAAATCCCGAAGGACGGCGATTCTGTAGAGAGATGCTGCAAATTATACGAGGATTTCTCGGACAACTTTTATGCGTACGCAAATTCAGCGGAAGGTGCGCAGCTTGTCAAGGCTTTCGACGAGAAGTTCCCCAGTGCGGACATTCCGGACGTGATCAAGGTCGCATTCCTGCTGTGGCAGCTGGAAAGCTTGGCGAACTAAATCGAAAGACGGCATGCTCTGACAGCTGGAGAGCATAGCACACTGAACGTTATTCCGCCCTCGTTCCCCGCAGGGAACGGGGGCATTTCTGCGTAAATCACGATAAACAGGCTTTATAAGCGGGTCTGCGGGCAAAGAACATCTCGCATTAATCGGGATTTGTGCTATAATAGAGCGGATGTTGCATTTATCACGTGCAAGTCGGTCAAAATACAGTGATAGGAG
>CADCIK010000071.1 GCA_902801415.1 uncultured Lachnospiraceae bacterium | reverse complement strand
GCAAGACAGCACGGAAAAGTCTTGCGATACCGGTGGTGTTGCCCACGCAATGGACTTGCCGCATGAACAATGATACAATTAACGAGGTATGAGTACAGACCGGATAACTTATCAGATGCTGCAGCTTGACTCAATCGGAGGGAAGATAATGAAAAACGATAAGTCCGCTAAGCGCGGCGTCAAGACAACCGATATAGTATATTGCGGAATGTTCGCCAGCCTAATGGCAGTTGGCGCTTTTATCAAGATCATGATCCCGATCGGGATCTGGGAAGTGACGTTTTCCCTTCAGTTTTTCTTTGCTCTATTGGCCGGGTTTCTCCTGGGATCCCGGCGCGGACTTGCTGCGGTGGGCTGCTATCTGCTCATCGGTCTTGCAGGTGTGCCTGTATTCGCCCATGGCGGCGGTCTCATGTATCTGATGAAGCCCACATTCGGGTTCCTCATCGGATTTGCCGCTGCCGCGTATGTGGCTGGCAGGATCGCGGAGACTCTGCCCGGAAACGGATATTTGAAGCTCCTTTTCGCCGCGTTCTGGGGAGAGATGGCTTATTACCTGTGTGGTCTTGTATACTATTACATGATGTTCAATTTTGTCGTATCCAAGGACGTCGGGATCGGATTCATTGAACTGATCTCGGTCTGGTTCTTATCTACTGTGGTCCCGGACTTCGTTCTGTGTGTTCTTGCATCGGCAGCGGCGCTGCGGCTGCGGCCTGTGGTCATGAAGGAAGGCGCGCTGCTGTAGAGTACCGGGAGAGGTCGCATGAGTTATTTTCCTTTTTATACTAATATCAGCAATAAAACATTTCTGATCATCGGCGGAGGAACGGTCGCACTCGAAAAGGTGGACCGTCTCCGCCGTTTTACAGATTCCATCATTGTGATCGCGCCGCACACGGAGATTAAGGGGATGGAAGTGAAGACGCCGATCCGCGGAGCGGACCGGGTGCAGATCCTGCGGCGCGAATACAGGGAAGAGGATCTCCCTCTGGGTGACTATGTAGTGGCGGCTACGGGGATCCGTGAGGTGGACAGAAGAGTCGCGGAAGACTGCCGAAGGCGTAAGATCCCGGTCAATATCGTGGACGATCAGGCGTACTGCGATTTCATCTTTCCCGGTATTGTCAAAAGAGGACCGCTCACTGTGGCGATCTCGACATCCGGCACCAGCCCTGCCTACGCGATGCAGCTGCGAAAGGAACTGGAGGAGATCCTTCCGGACCGGATCGGAGAGATCCTGGAGAGGATGGGAGAGCTTCGAGGTGAAGTGGCGCTGCGCATAAGCGACCAGAAGACGAGGGCTTCTGTGTATAAGAAGATTCTTGCTGCGCTGATCGAATCCGAAAATAGACTGACGAATGAAGAACTGCAGGATATGATCGATCGGACGACTGACGACCAGGAGTAGAGGCTCTTTATGCAGCGATCGATCGGGCTGCTGACAATTGGGGGCAGCAGGCATATTAAGAAATGATCGATCGGGCAGTGAATGACCGGGGGCGGAAGAACTATGAGAGAGATATGTATTGCCGGCAGAGGCAGCCGGCTGGCTATGGCGCAAAATGAACTGGTCAGGGACATCCTGCAGAAAGAGGGGTATTCCGTCAGGATCATGACTGTGAAGACCCGGGGAGACCGGGACCGCAAGAGTTCCGTGACGGACCTCGGAGGAAACGGACCTTTTGTGCGGGATGTGGAAAAGGCGCTCATGTCCGGCGAAGCGGATATAGCTGTTCACTGCGTCAAGGACCTTCCCTATGAGATGGGACCGGGATTGTGTATCGCCGGGATGCCCGACGCGGCAGATCCGAGAGACTGCCTGCTTCTTCGCAAGGGGGCAGTGGAGACTGCCAAAGATACCGGTATCCCCCTCGTGGTCGGCACGGGAAGTCCGCGCAGGATCCGGCAGCTGCAAGCTGTCTGCGAACGGGAACACCTGACGATGCAGTGCAGGGACATACGGGGCAATATTACGACCAGACTTGATAAACTCCGTAAAGGAGAGTTTGACGGGATTGTACTTGCTAAAGCGGGTCTCGACCGCATCCACGCGGATCTGAGGGACTTAGCGGTAAGAGTCCTGGAACCGGAGGAAATGATCCCGGCCGTAGGGCAGGGAATGCTTGCCTGTGAGTGCCGCGAGTCCGACGAAGAGATACGCGCGCTTCTTGACAGGATCACACCGTCGGCCAACTACCTGCGCTATCAGATCGAGAGGGAGATCTTCTGCCGGTATCGCTGCGACTGCCGCTCTGCGGTGGGGATCCACGCAAAGATCGGAGACTGCGGCGCAGAGCTGCTTGTCATGTATGAGGAATGAAGAGTCGAAATACTCTGATATAATGGAATCCATAAGAAACACTTTATAAGGACCGCAGCTGCGGTCCTTACTCGTAGAATGGGGAAACAGTATGAACGGGAATATGGAGAATACTGTTAAGGATAGAACAGGGACTGCTTTGAAGCCGGGAACAGTCTATCTGGTCGGCGCCGGGAGCGACGACGGCATGATCACCAGAGAGGGGCTGCGCCTGATCCGGAGAGCGGACTGCATCGTTTATGATGATCTGCTGGACAGCACTGTTTTGTCAGAGGCCGGTGTATCATGCGAGCGGATCGCTGTGGGCAAGAGGTACAAAGCCCATAAGAAGGAGCAGGAGGAGATTCACCGCATTCTGATCGACGAGGCCCGGCAGGGAAAGATGGTCGTCCGGCTCAAGGGGGGCGATCCGACTGTCTTCGGAAGGGGCGGAGAGGAATTTCTGGCACTGCAGGAGGCGGGGATCCACTGCGAGATCATTCCGGGGATCAGCTCCTGCATCGCCGCGCCTGCGCATATGGGGATACCGGTCACCCACAGAGGGATGGCATCCTCATTTACTGTGGTGACGGGGCACGGCGCCGGGGAGACTGCGGAGAGCTTTGAGACGCTGGCGGGGCTCAAAGGGACGCTGGTCTTTCTGATGGGACTTCACAAAGCAGGTGAGATCGCGGAAGGCCTTCTGAAGGCAGGAAAAGACCCGCAGACGCCGGTCTCGGTCCTGTCCTGTGTGTTCTCGGAAAATGAGGAGAGGCGAGACGGCACGCTGGCAGAACTCGCCGGGATCGCGAGGAACGCGCAGACTCCGGCTATTCTGGTGATCGGGCAGACAGCCGGGCTGCATCTGCGGGACCGGCAGGAGAAGGCGCCTCGTTCACTGATCGTAGGCACGGCCTCTTTCACATGCAAAATGGCGGCGCTTCTACATGAACACGGTCTGCCCGCAGATGAATGCCCTTGCATAGGGATTGTTCCGGACTGCCGGCAGATCCCTGAGGCGGAAGAGCTCTCCGACTATGACTGGATGGTCTTTACAAGCGCCAACGGCGTGCGGATCTTCTTTGAAGAGATGAGCCGCCGGAAGATGGATATACGCCGCCTTGGCCGGATGAAATTTGCCTGTATCGGTCCCGGAACAGCTGCGCTGCTGGAGGAAAAATTCCTTTACGCGGATCTGGTTCCGGCGATCTATACAGCTGAGGCGCTCGCCGAAGAGCTGGCGAAGACTGTCCTGCCCGGCGAAAAAGTGCTGATCCTTCGGGCACAGGTCAGTAATCCTATACTGACAAAAACACTGGAACGTGAGAAAATTCAATATAAGGACTGTAAGATCTACAATGTGCAGTATTTGGACCGGTTCCGGCCTGGAGAGGACCGGAAATACGCATATGTCGTATTTGCCAGTGCCGGCGGAGTGCGCAGTTTCCTGTCGGCGAATGAAATGCCGGAAGGAGCGGAGCCTGTGTGCATCGGCGGGAGCACGGCCGGAGAGCTGGAGCGATTGACCGGCCTCCGGGGGACCATCGCGGACGAGTGCACGGTTCAGGGAATACTGCATGCCATTGTTACACATCACGGGAGCAGGAAATGATAAAACCCCTCAGAAAAAGAGTCATAGGTCTTCTGATCATATTGATCGCAATTGCTGTTAATACAGGCGTTATCGCAACCACCGGCTTTTATGCGGAAGGTTTCCTTAATTCTGTGTCACATAACGAAGAGAAACCCGTTGTCAAAGGGGACAGTGAATTTAAGATCGGGGGGATCAACGACGTGGCGCAGACGCTGTCCATCAATCTCTGGAATGCTTACGAAACCTATTACATGCAGCTTCAGTTTGGGGCGGATCTTGCGGCTAAAGTCTTGTACAGGGCGGTTTCCGAAAATGGCGACGAGGAGATCACCACGGCCGGAAACGGATTCGTTATAAAGATCGAAGGGGAAAATGTACAGATCCCTGACGATGTCAGCGCCGACATCGCGGAATACGCACTGCAGTTTAAGGAAGCAAAGGGACATATTGACTACCCTGTTCAAACCGAGTATGGAGAACGCACGGATACGCTTGTATATAGTAAGATCAGGGGCCCCTATTACTATGTGGAACAGGCGAACGGATGGGATATGACAGCATATGTTGACCAGAATGTTAATTATCACGGCGTTCTGGAGGGAGTTGAGCAGGCCTTTGACATGGGCATATTTATTTTTGCCAATGACTGGGAGCACAACGAGTTTTTCCGGTCTTTGAGTGACGAGGTGGTCTACCTGAGCGGCCGTGATGTTTTTGGCGGAGAGGAAGCAGATACCGAATTGGTAGTATCTGCCCGGGAAGATCCGGCACCGATTCCGCGGGATGTCATGGAACTTGTCGCGATGACGCCGGAACAGCGCCTTACCCTCAACGACAGGTTTGTATCTTCCAGCCAGAAGGGAAAGAATATCCGTTATATGGTGCGGAATCTGGACGCGCTGGATTGTACGGCGGTCATGGCCTTTGCGGAAGACGACGCCATGATCATGATTGGTGAACAGATCGAGGCCGGAATTATTGTGATCATTCTGTTAAGTGTGCCCTTCCTGATCTGGATCACGTCCGTTTATAAAGAGATGTATAACGGCACCAGCACCATCAAGAAAAAGGAGAAGTACTCGCCCGCAAGAGTCAGGCTGATCACAGCCTCTTACGGGATCCTGTCTGCGCTTATCGTATTTGCGGCCAGCTTCTATAATCAGTCGCTGGGAAGCATCTACCAGGAGAATATCTCACTGGGATACACGCTGGACGCACTGGGGCAGAGACTTCAGAGCCTTTCTCAGGAACAGGATTTCAGAAAAGAAAAGAGGAAAGAATTCTACGTCGACTACACGAAGCGCATAGCAACACTCCTTGAAGAATATCCGGAGATGAATAATAAGGAAGATCTTAAGGATATCAACAATGTATTGGGTTCGGAATTCATCATGCTCTTTGACGCGAACGGCAGGCAGGTCAGCACGAGTTCCAATTATATCAATCTTGAGCTTGGTGCGGAGAACGTGGAAAATCCCACTGCCACGGCTGATTTCAGAAGGATCCTGAAAGGTGTTCCCAGCATCGCTCATGACAAGGAGATGGTGGAGGAGATCGGCAGAAAACTGGAGCTGTTCGGCGTCAGGACCAACGATAAGGTGAATGGCGGATACGGTGTTCTGATCATGGCCCTGGATGAAGAAACATATGATGAATTCGTCTGGGACAATAACGTCGGAGAGACCATGAAGAGCCTGATCCCGCAAGGCAAGCTGTTTATGGCAGTAGACCGGGAGAACCTGATCAGCTCCAGCAGCAATGATGATTACTTGCATTACTGGTTTGATACTCTGACAAATAAGAAGGCTGAAAAAGTACGCAGCGAAGGCCTGAACGATTTCATAGAAATCCGGGGAATCAGGCATTACGGCATCACAAGGGTATTCGAAGATGATGACCATTTGTATTTTGCCTGCACGCCCAACTCAATGCTCTTTGCCAACGGCATGAGGGCGAGCCTGATCGGTACGATCTGCTACGCAGCCATGTTCCTCCTGCTTGCCGCTTATCTGCTGCACGGTTATACAGAAAAGTCTCTGGAGAGCGCCGCAGTGAGGCAGGAAGGAGCAGAGGAACAGGCGGCCTTGAACAGATCGCACTATGCCAGGGCCAAGGCGTTAGTACTCAGCAGGCTGAACTGTAAGACGCCGGAGAAAAAGGCAAGATTTCTCCTATATCATGAGCGGACAATGGGACAAGGGGCTCAATCTGTTTGCTCTGACGGCAGCAATACTGCTTCTGGTATCGATCTTTCTGCTTTTGCTGGCGGTACACTTCATAACGAATACGATCGCCGCAATGCTTAATCCCAAGGGAAAGACAATATGCAGGCTGATCTCCAACTTGATCAGCTATCTGGGGATCCTGATATTCATATATTTTGCATTATCCTATATCGGCATAGATACCAGGGCAATTCTCGCTTCTGTCGGAGTAATGGGAATCGGCATTTCCATGGGTGCAAGGGGTATCATCGCGGACATTCTGGCCGGTGTTTCCACGATCGTCGAAGGAGAGTATCAGGTGGGAGACATCGTTGAGATCGACGGATACCGCGGAATGGTCAGTGAGATCGGCGTGCGCAGCACGAAAGTGATCGGCAGAGGCGGCAACGTCAAGATCATAGGCAACAAGAACATTAAGAACGTCACAAATCTGACCAAAAAGAATTCCTGGGTAGCCGTCACGATCCGTGTGGAAGTTACATATTCGCTCACAGATGCGGAAGAGATCCTGGCACAGGAGCTGCCCCGCCTCGGCAGGGAGCATAAAGAGATCATAAGCGGCCCTATTTACAAGGGCGTGCTGGCGATCGAGGGCGGCTACGCAGTGCTCTCGATCATTGCGGAATGTAAGGAAGATGATTTTCACAAGGTACAGAGGATACTCAACCGGGGAGTACTGCTTGCGCTGCGGAACAACAACGTTCCTGTGAGGTAGAAGAGATGCTCAAACCACGAAAAAAGCTAATTATAGGCATATTGCTCACGATGCTCATACTGTCGGCCATTCTTTTTACCCTTGTCGTGTACGGCGCGGCTGAGATCGGCTTTTTCAGCACTTTAGACAGCGAATCGGATCAGCTGAGCCGGAGTGAGTCGCAGCTGCAGGGTATCCTGGACACGTTCGATATGTTGGAATGGAACCTCAGCGAAGTGTACGATAATTATTACGCGCAGATACAGAACAAAGCAGATCTGACCGCGTACGCCCTCAGACAGAGAGTTAAAGAGGACGGCGATCGGAGTATTTCCACGATCGGGGACGGCGGCGTTATCAAAATAGAAAATGGCACCACATTGATCCCCCAGGGATTCCGCACCGGTGTCGACGCTTACGCGGACCGGATCACCGGAGAAAAGGGCCGACTGATCTACGATACGAAAACAGTGAAAGGCGACCGGAAGGATCTTCTGGTCTACAGCCGGATCGACGGGCCCTACTACTATGTGGAGATCATAAACGGCAATGAGTTTCTTTCCTATATTGATAAAAACGCCGACTATCTGGACATGCTGGAGGGCATTGAGGAAGCGTATAACATGAGCATTTTCCTGATCTGTCCGGACCCGGGGAAAAGCCGCTACTTCTTCAACCAGCCCGGAAACCTCGTCTATTCGACCGATGTGTTCTATGAGGCCAAAATCGACAGCCTGAACAGAACGACCATAAACGCGGAAGACCTGAAACTTCCGTCGGATCGCAACGAACTGTTAAATCTGGACGGGATGATCATTACCGGTGAGGAGCAGGAGAGTAATAAGAGCTACAGATATCTGGTCCGTGAGATCGAGCATCTTGACAGCATACTTGTACTGAAGACAGAAACCACGATGATGGTCGGGGGGATCGCTGATCAGGTCACAGCGGGGCTGACTGTCATGCTGATCCTTGCAGTGATCTTTCTGATATGGATCACATCGGTGTATGATGTGGTTTCGAACGGTATTTTGACAGAGGATAAGAAAAAGAAATACTCGCCTGCGCGGGTGCGCCTGGTCGCGTTATCCTACGGGATCCTTTCCACCATCCTGATATTCGGTTTCTGTGTGTATGTGCGCGCTCTCAGCAATATCTACCAGGAAATCGAAGAATCGACTTCCATTCTGAATGTGCTCAACTTCAAACTTGACAGCATGGATGAGAATGAAAAGAACCTGGACAGAGCGAGAAAAAACCTCTATTTGGATTATGGAGTCAGGGCGGCGCAGATGATCGACAAAAATCCCCGGCTCATTAACAGGGAGGACCTCGCCGAGATCAATTCGATCATCGGATCAAAGTTCCTGATCCTCTTTGACAGTGAAGGAAAAGAGATCAGTTCCAGCGGGGATTATATCAATATGGAACTGGGGGATGAGAACGCGGAACATCCGACTTCAACGGCGGATTTTCGCAAGATACTGCACGGGGTTCCGGGAATCGCCCACGGCACGGTCAGGGACGAAGTGATCGGAGAAGAGCTGGACATGGTCGGAGTCAGGACCAATGATAAGGAGAGCGGAAAATACGGCGTTCTGCTTCTTGCCTTTGATCCCCAAAACAAGCAGGTTCAGCGGAACGTAGCGATCCAGGGTATTATGGAGGCGCTGATCCCCGGCGGAGAGATCTGCTTTGCGGTGGATCCCGATACCAAAAAGGTCACGTACGCGACGGAAAACAGCTATATACTCCCCAAAATGACGATCAGTCAGGTGGGGCTCAGTGAGTCGATGCTCGGAATAAACGCCTCTGATTTTATCTCGGTCGCCGGCGTGAAGTTCTTCTGTGTCTCAAACCTGGATGCGGATGATCATGTGGTCCGGTATATTATGTCACCCAATGACAGACTGATGGGGAACAGCTTCCGGTATGGTATGGTATATGCGATCAGCTTTGCGATACTGTTTCTGATACTGTGCCTGTATCTGCTGCCCGCATATAGCGAAAAGAAGCTTCTCGAGATCGAGGCGGCACAGGCCGGGGGTGAGCAGGGCAAGGAAAAAGCCCGAAAAGAGAAAAAAGGTCTTTTCAAGCGATTGGAACAGCTTACAGCTACGATCGCGCACAGACTTAATATCAACACGCCCAGGAAAAAGGCGCTGTTCGCTCTGAAATTCTGTGTCGCGCTGCTGATCATTAATACGATCAGGCTCATGCTGATCAACCGGGACTGGCGGCAGCAGAACGTCCTGATCACGTATATCCTGGAAGGAAAGTGGAACAAAGGACTGAACCTGTTTGCGCTCACGGCTATCTTTCTTCTTGCCGTCAGTATCTTCATGTGTCTTATGATCGTGCGGTTTATCATCAGGACGATCGGCAGAATGCTCAATCCGAGGGGACAGACGATCTGTCAGCTGGTCTCCAATATGTTCGGTTATATGGGAATGCTGGTCTTTGTATACTATGCCCTGTCCTACATCGGCGTGGATACCAATGCGATCCTGGCTTCGGTCGGAGTTCTCGGTATCGGCGTGTCCATGGGCGCGACAGACCTGATCGCCGATATCCTCGCAGGTGTCTCGACCATCTTCGAAGGTGAATATCAGGTAGGCGACATTGTCAATATCAACGGCTACAGGGGCATGGTCGAGGACATCGGCGTGCGGAGCACAAGAGTCGTCGGGCGCGGAGGCAACGAGCGGATCTTCAGCAATAAGGACATCAACAACGTCATCAACCTGACCAAGATGAATTCCTGGGTCGCGATCACGATCCGTGTGGACGTGACATACCCGCTCCAGGATGTGGAAGCCATTCTGGCTCAGAAACTGCCGGAAATCGGCGAGAACTGCAAATATATCATCAATGGGCCCATATACAAGGGCGTGCTCTCTATAGAAGCCGGTTTCGCGGTCCTTTCGATCATTGCAGAATGCAATGAGGACAACTACCACAAAGTGGAGCGCACCCTGAACAGGGAAGTGCTCATCGCACTGCGTGAGAAGAACGTGCCGGTCAAATAAAACGGTCCAATGAAAAATCCCGCCTCATCGGAGTGATGAAGGCGGGATTTTATTATGTAAAGATCGTTTTCTGCTGCTGACAGTATCAGTGTCCGTCGATGACTATGCCAGGATCAGTATCCGCTGCGGGGCATATCAGGATCTGCACCCGTCACGGATCAGTTCAAAGACCTCCTGCGCGGTAGAAGCGAACACCTTGGCACCGAGCGCTTCCAGCTGCGCCCTGGGCCTGAAACCCCAGTCCACCATGATCAGGTCCATCCCGGTATTGGCGGCAGTGGCAAAGTCGATCTCCGTATCGCCGATGTACACCGCATCTTCCGCGCGGATTCCGAGCTTATTCAGGATCAGGAAGTTCATGTCCGGCGCCGGCTTTCTGGCAATGCCCTCGGTCTCGCCGATGGCCAGATCAAACCCTCCGTCAAAATAGTCAGCAGCCAGCTGCACCACCGAATTGTCGGGCTTATTGGACACGACAGCCGTCTTCACACCTGCTGCGCGCAGGTCTTTCAGGAGATCCGTAATTCCGTCGTATGGCTTTGTGTCGATCGCATTGTGTGCCTTATAATAGGGAGAATAGGTCGCAAGGATCTCAAGAACCTCGGACTCATCAATTCCGGGAACTTCACCGTTCTCCGCGGACCCGATCTGCAGGATCTTATCCCTGTCCATGCCGGCTTCCAGGGCCAATGCGCGCTGGACCGCCGTATGGGCGCCGCTGCCAAAAAACAGACAGCCGTCCGCATTCACATAATCATGTCTGTGGCCATGGACTTTCATGGCGTAATTCATGGCGGCTGTAAGATCCGGGGCCGTGTTGAGGATCGTGCCGTCCATGTCAAAGATCGCGGCTTTATAGAACATAAGATACTCCTTTTGTCTTCTGTATGCGGCCGGGGATCATATGGGCGGGGACACCCGGTGACCCTGTCACCGACGCACTTATAATATGTAATAATCATATCATGTCAGGCACAGTTTGTGTCCGGCTGGAAAATTTTTTACCAGATTTTGTATGACAGTTAGTTGAATTAAATAGACAAATCGTGTAATGTATAGATAAATAATAAAAATTATATAAAATTTAAGGCAGGAGGGCTGTGTACGTACCATCGCGTCGTGTGCGGCCTTTTCTTATGCAGTTTTTTGACACATACGGATCCGCTGCTATGACCCGCATTACTCCAATGCGACATCATTCCATCTCCAAAACGACAAATGTCCCATTCAAAAGTGACAATTCTGTGTTTTGTTTTTCTTCTAATGACAGAATTTACTTGTTATTATTTTATGGGAACAAAAATAACTTTCTATAAAATGGGGGAACATTATGGAATTTACACCCAGAATTCAGCAGATCCTGAGAATTATGCTGAATAGCCGGGGGCCGGTGAACAAGCAGGATATTGCGGACGACATCGGAGTCAGTAAGAGAACCGTACAGAGAGAGTTTGAGTA
>CADCIK010000070.1 GCA_902801415.1 uncultured Lachnospiraceae bacterium | reverse complement strand
CCTGCCGGCGGGATAGAGCAGGCGGACCGGGACGCCTTGCCCGGCAAAATGCCAGGCCGCGGACACGGCAAATTCCAGAAAATAGTCGCGCTTTTGAAGGAATGCCGGATCCGGCTCGCGGTCCGGATCGTAGGCGGCCTGCATCAGGATCGTTACCGTGCGCTTTTCCATTTTGTCGGGGATGCGGGTTATCATTTCGCCCAGTCTGGCAGAGACTTTCCAGTTGATGGCTTTCAGGGGGTCCCCTGTCTGATAGGGACGCATATCGCTGCCGGGCGTATCTTCCGTCAGCCGGCTGCTCTTGAGGTAGGAACTGTTGAACAGGTTCTCCAGGTCGAGAACGGTATCTGCAAGGTTTGTAACAGGCGGGCGTGAACAGTCCAAAAGGATCCGTGAAATCGACATTGCGGATGCCGATGTCGTAGGAGCCCGCGTATTTGCAGCTGATGCCGGAAGTCAGCTCCTTGATCCCGTGGGGGTCGAGGGAGAGCTTCTGACCGTCCGCTATTTCATAGAGGGTGCACCGGTCGGTGTGAAGGCGGATTCCCATGTTGTGGATCGGGAGTGGGGAGGCGTTCTCTATTTTGGCGCGGTAGGAGTGGTCCTCGCCGCGGACGAGCCGGTGGACTTCGATCTCCTGAAAGATGCGGAGAAAGTGATAATTGGATCCGATGTAAGCTGCCGAGAGCGGGATGAGGAGCAGCACGGCGTAGAGCCACGCGTAGGAGGCGGGGCCACCGTAAAAGCTCGAGAAGGCGATGCTCGCTGCCGCTACGGCGCAGTAAAGGAGCAGGTTTCGGGGGTGGAGGCGGATTTTCATGGCACTTTTACCTGCGAGAGAATGGTGCGGACCATTTCCTCTTTGGTCATGCGGCTGAGGCGGGCGCCGGCGGTGAGGATGAGCCGGTGGGGGAGCGTGCGCGCGGCGGCTTCGGCGATGTCTTCCGGGATGCAGTATGTGCGGCTGTCCATGAAGGCCAGGGCCTGGGCGTATCTGAGCAGCGCGAGGAGCGCGCGGGGGGAGGCGCCGCAGGAGATCTCGGGTTTGGTGCGGGTGGACTCCACTATTTTGACACAGTAGGAGCGGAGGCTTTCGTGAATGGTGACTTTGCGGACTTCGTCCTTCATCTGGGCGATGTCGCGGGCGGCCAGGACGGGGCGGGTCTCGCTGTGGAGCCGGCCCTCGAGAAAGCGGCGCGCCATGTCTTCCTCGGCTTCGGGATCAGGGTAGCCGACGGAGAGCCTGACCATGAAGCGGTCGAGCTGGGACTCGGGGAGGGGGTAGGTGCCCGCCATTTCGGCGGGGTTCTGGGTGCCGATGACCATGAAGGGCTCGGGGACGGGGATGGGCTTGCCGTCAATCGTCACCCGGTGCTCCTCCATGACTTCGAGGAGGGCGGACTGGGTCCGGGGAGAGGTCCGGTTGAGCTCGTCGGCGAGAACGATGCTGTTGACGACGGGGCCCGGGACGACCTGGAATGCGCGGTCCGCCGGGTTGTAGACCGAGAGTCCGGTGATGTCGGACGGGGTCGTGTCAGGCGTGCACTGAATTCTTGCAAAGGAGAGCGAGAGGGAGTCTGCCAGTGCTTTGGCCAGAGAGGTCTTGCCGACGCCGGGGACGTCCTCGAGGAGGAGATGGCCGCCGGCCAGAAGGGTGGTGATGATGGCGGCGATCAGGTCGGGCTTGCCGACGATGCGCTGCTGCATATTTTGTTCAAGAGTTTTTATCTTTTCGTTCATGGCGGGAGTCCTTTTGATGGTGCGCGGGGTGGTTTGCTCTTGTTTGTATTATAGCGAAAGTTGGAGCGGGGTGATATGATTAAAAGTAGTGGTATGTGTATGTAGGGGGCTTATTTGGGGGTCTGACCCCGTTACGAAGTTGTTGCGGTGTTAATGGTTTTGTAATGGGGTCTGACCCCATTACAGATATGTTAAGGGACAGCGGGAGGTTAGAATGAAAAAATCACGCAAAAGGCTTACATTTGCTGCTGCGTTAGCCGGCGCAGCTCTTGCGGCGACGCTCACAGCCTGCCATGAGACGGTATATGGTCCGCCGGAAACGGTTTATGGTCCGCCCTCGGGCATGACAACTGATCCTGCCGAGGAGGTTCCCGTGGTTGTTTATGGACCGCCGTCGGGCGAGACTTATGATCCCGCCGAGGAGATCCCGGAGGATGTCTATGGTCCGCCTTCGGGTGAGAATTATGAACCTGAAGAGGAGGTCGTCGAGACTGTTTATGGCCCGCCTGAGGCGTTTGGATTAGAGGAAGACGCTGATTGATGCTTAGTCGGCAGAGCTGGCAGGACTGTTCCGGACAGTTCTGCTGGCGCCGGGAGGAGGCCGTTCATGGCAGGGATGACAAGAAAACAGATCACAGAGCTTAAAAAGACTCATGCCGAAGCATTGGCCAAATATCGGGAGGAGCTGTACGCGCATCCGAAGCTGCGGCAGCTCTTTTTTGAACTGACGCTCAAATGCAATGAGGCATGCTTTCACTGCGGCAGCGACTGCGGAGCGGCGCGGCCGGACGGACTGCCTGCCGATACGTATAAGGCGGTGCTAGATGATGTCAAGGAGAATTTTGACATCGAGCCGATGATGTTGTGCATTACCGGCGGGGAGCCGCTGCTGCGCGAGGACTTCTGGGACATTTTGGGGTACGCACATGAGCAGGGCTTCACGTGGGGGATGACCAGCAATGGGACGCTCATCACGCCGGAGGTCGCGGGCAGGCTCTATGAGACAGGGATGGCGACGATCTCCGTGTCCATCGACGGGCTTGAGGCGACCCACGACAAGCTGCGGGGGCTGCCGGGCGGTTATCGGCTCGCTATGCAGGGGATCGAGAACCTGATCGCGGAGCGCGAGAAGGATCGCGGCGAGAAGGATCGCGGCGATCGGTATCGTGATGAGAACGGTCGCGGTGAGAAGCATCGCGGCGAGCGGGGGCTAAAGCCTTTGAGGCACATCCAGGTGACGACTGTTTTCAATCATCAAAATATCGGAGAACTGGATGCGCTCTACAGCATATTTGAGAAGATGGACATCGACTCCTGGCGCGTGATCGGGCTTGAACCGATCGGGCGTGCGCTTTTGCGGCCGGAGCTTATGCTTACGCCGGAAGACCAGAAGCGGATTTTTTCTTTTATTTATGAGAAGAGGTCTGAGCAGATGCCTGTGACTTATGGGTGCAGTCATTTCGTCGGCTTTGACTATGAGCGTGAGGTGCGGGACTGTTTCCTGTGCAATGCGGGTATTTATACGGCGAGCATCATGGCGAATGGGGATGTCGGGGCCTGTCTCGATATTGAGCGGAATTCCCATACTGTTCAGGGCAATATTTTGGAAACTCCGTTTACAGAGATCTGGAATAATCGGTTTGAGATTTTCCGGCAGCCGCTCTCGAATTTGTGCGAGGACTGCGCGGGGTGCGATTATGAGCGGTATTGCGCCGGAGGTGCGCATCACAGTTTTGATTATGAGAGTGGCAAGCAGCGCATCTGCTTCAAGGGGACGCTGTTCTGAGATCGCTGAGCCGGAGGGGAGGGGTCAGACCCCATTACGAAGTTGTTGCGGTGTTAATGATTTTGTAATGGGGTCAGACCCCATTACAGAATTGTTGCGGCGGGTGCCTAAGGCCGCGCGTGAAGGGAGGCTGAAGTGAACCCTGAAGAATTATTGAGGATACTGGCGCAGGCGGCGCGTCTCAAGACGACGACGAGGCACTGCTATACGGAAGCGGAGCGGAAAGAAAGTGTGGCGGACCACAGCTGGCGGATCGCACTGATGGCGATGCTGATGACAGGTATTGAAGAATACCGCGACTTCGATATGAACAAAGTCATCCGGATGTGCCTCATGGTGATATTCCGACATTCGTGAAGAAGAGTGCGGATGCAAAGGTGGAAGACGAGCTTTTCATGCAGTGGGTGGAGTCTTTCCCGGAGCCGCAGAGGGCGGAGTGGGTCGGTCTTTTGGCAGAGATGAATGCGCTTGAGACGAAGGAAGCGAAGCTGTACAAGGCGCTGGACAAGATTGAGGCGCTCATCTCGCACAATGAATCCGATATCACCACTTGGCTGCCGCTGGAATATGACCTGCAGTTTACATATGGACAGGAAAACATGAAGTTTTCGGAGTACATGATGGAGCTGCGGGCGGCTGTGGATGAGTGGTCGGAGGAGAAGATCAAGGGAGGGGTCTGACTTCAGGAGGGGGGCAGACCTCATTATGAAAAGGTTGCGGTGGTAATGATTCTGTAATGGGGTCAGACCCCATTACGAAGTTGTTGCGGCGTTCATAGTTCTGAAATGGGGTCAGACCCCTATTTGTAGAGGCTAATCGAGTATGGTCAGAAGGTTTAAGAGTGTAAACGGGAAGTATATCGAAAAGATTTACGGGCAGGACAGGCTGGCTTTTGCTATGTCTGACAATGAAGATCTGTATGATCTGATCGCCTGGTCGGAGCGTGGCGGCTATCAGGGTGCCGTGCTGTATTTCTATGATTTTGAGACGGGCGATGTGTATCAGCCGTTTGAGAAGAAGAGAAATGTTGTGTACAGCAGGCCGGAATTTGCGGATGGATATTACTATTTCCTGCAGGGGGATTATGACACAAAGACGGTTGTTCTGTACAGGTATTTTCCCGATGATCTTTTGGCACCTGTTGTGACAATGCCGCTTGATGACGTTGATCTGTACAATCTGCGGATCGTTGGAAATCCGGTCCACATCATCAGCCAGAATGAGGCGCTGCGATGCTATTATCCGGAGGCTTTTTCGTTCCCGCTGGAGCCCAATGAGACGGTGTGTTTTATTGAAGATGGATGCGTGTACATTGAGGCCTGGATCGAGGAAGGTTGGGATGATGAAAATGACCGGGCTACGGATGAGTATGATTATTATCACAAGGTTGTAGTGAAAGACTTTCACGGGAATCTGATTTCGGAAGAGATCGGAGCGCTGGGCCAGGCGGCGGACGGGACGTGGTGGATGTCGTAGAAGGACTCAGCTGTTCATTTGGAGAAGGAGCTAATTGATGGTTCCGTTTGAGTTCAACAATAAAGCACCTCGCGGATCATTTTGTATGATTCTCGAGGTGCTTTATCAGTTTCTTTCATTATGTTCAGTTTTTTGGCCTGTATAGGCAAGCTATTGCGATGAGCCTCCACCCCCATGCGGTGCAAGGGCTCCTATGAATGTGGTGCTCTGCTGCTTCGCTTGACAGACTTACTTGTTCGCCTGCAGCGCAGGAAGCACGTACTTTGTAAATCCGTAAACAGAGCCGCTCATCATTGCGTTCGCAGAGGCAAAATAAACAACATTGTCATTCAGATAGTCCATGAATCTCTGCCCGAGGCTGCGAGTCTGCTTAGCGGTACTCCTCATTTCATAATACTTCAATGCATTTGCTGCTGTCATTTTGCGTTCCTCCTTATTCTTCAGGATCACTGTCAGGACCCTGCTTGTTTTCCAGTTGCGAATGCAATTTTAGCTTCAAACCGGGGGTTTGAGAAGGAAAGTTTTTGACGAAAAATGGTAGGATATTGACTCCGGGAGAGGGGCTGCGGGAGGGGTCTGACTCCATTACAGAAATGTTGCGGATGTAACAATGCTGTAATGGGGTCAGACCCCTTGGGCGGTTTATAGACCAAAGGCCACCGGAAAACTCGGCCTTGATTGCTTGTAAAAACCGGGAAAAGTATAATTAAAACGTTCATAAATCTGTGCTCAGTGTTCTGGGACAGCAAAAAAAGGGGAGGAGCAATGAAAAGGAAACAGATCACAGCAATTTTGATGTCCGCGATCCTGACGGTTTCATCGTGCATGCCTATGAATGGCATCAGCGCGATGGCCGCAGAGACTGCCGGCGCAGGCGGAACAGAAGTGGCCGCGGAAGTGGAGGCGGATACAGCCGCTGACACAGAAGCGGAAGAGACGGCAGTTGATGAGCCGGAGCTGGAGCCAGCTGTAGTCGAGGAGCCGACACAGGTTGAGGAGCCGGCAGCGACAGTGGAGCCTGCACAGCCGGAGACTACGGAGACTAAAGATGACGGTGAGCCTGCAGAAGGAAGCGGGGATGAGGCAGCTTCTGAGGCAGCAGCAACTGACGAGCCTGCAGTGACCGAAGAACCTGCAGAGCTTGAAGAACCGGCAGCAGTGGAGCAGGAAGAGCAGGACAAGGAAGAATCGGAAGAAGTCAAAGCACAGAATGAAGCTAAGAAGATGCATTCCGAAGAATTTGAGTCAGCGGTGGATATTGCAGCCGGAGAATCGTTAGAAGTAACTGTGGAACAATATTCAAGGTACTATATCTTCCGTTTTACTCCTGATGTATCCGGCACTTACAGATTCTATTCGGAATCGGATAAAGATACATTTGTAATTCTATATGATGAAAATCACAATTTTATAGTAAATGATGGTGATAGCGGCGATGGCTATAACTTCAGCCTGGAGCGGGATTTTGTAAAAGGTCATACATATTATTTCGTGACACAAGGAGAGTATGGCTGCGATTCTACTTACACAGTCCATTTGGAACTTGTCAGATTAGATACATTGAATATCGAAGGCAGCAACAAGAGGAGAGTGGAGGTCACTTGCCCTGTTACAGGACCGATAACCCTGTCTGTAGAAGCCGAATCTGTGTATCCGATCACTTATCAGTGGAGATATTACAATGGCGGCACCGGTATTTTGTCTGAAACTGCAAGCTTAGAGATTACGCCCACCATGAGCCGCTACATTATCTGTGAGATCAGTGATGGCAATGAAACAGAAACAATACAATTCTATCTTGCGTTGAATCACTTTACCATTGATGAGAGTACAAGCGGGGCTATCAGTGTTGAATGCGGTCAGGAACTTACGCTTACTGCGAATGTAACTGCGGATGTGGAAGACCAGATTCAGTATAAGTGGACAAAAATTACTCAAATAACTGATGGTTACACTACAAGTGTGGAGCGGGAAGTCGTACAGAACGGAATTGGTCTCAATACACTTGAATTAGGAACTGTAAGCGAAAACGCCGAGTACGAGTGTGAGGTCAGGGATCAGTATGGCAACCAAAGGACCCTTTATTATACCGTAACAATAAACAACAACTTTAAGGCGTACGTAATAAATGGCCCTATCAATGTAAATAAAACCTATGCAGAGCTCTTTATTAATAAAGGTGAATCAGCTACGCTGAAAGTCGGTGTTACTGCTAATGATACGAGCGGAATTACATACAGATGGCTCGATAATGAGCATAACGAGATTGAAGGCGTAGACTCCGACACATATGTGGTGGAGAACGTTCAGGAGGACGAAGAGTATAGATGTACTGTAACGGACCGTTTTGGCTCGACAATAACATGCTATTTCAGCATCAATGCAATGGAAGTCTTTGATTATGTTGATGTCACGCGCAATGGCAATGAGTACCGCTGGTTCGGAGCCGGTGGATCGACGACACTGAGTGTAAGTGTTGATTCCAATGTCATGGATCAGCTGACTTATGCCTGGTATTACAATGATGAGATCATCCCTGGCGAAACAGGAACGACATTGCGGCTTGACGATACAGCAAAGACGGGAATCTATACATTCAGAGCATCTTATGAAGATATTTCCGGCGAGGTGAGTTTTGACGTAACGAGACAAAACGTCATTGAGTTAGGCCCCAAAACATCGCCCGTTACCATAAGTCCTACAGGCTCGGCAGACCTTGAAGTCGTAGTATACTATGGCACCGATACAGAAGGAATGCGCTATGAGTGGTACGAGGTGGAGGAAGACCCTTCAGCACCAGTAGGACCCGGAGGTGTTGGATATTCAAGCACTCTGATTCCCGGAGCAAACGCTTCTATATATACAATTCTTCCCGGAACAGCTAAGAACAAATACCAGTGCCATGTCTATGACAGATACAACAATATGCGGACAGTGGACTTTGACGTAGTCATCGAAAACCACTTCTCTGCGCATGTTGCCGGCTATTCTGAAGACACCCAGCACTTGGATGTGGATGTTTATCCGGGAGAATCAGTAAGACTTGAAGCGGCAGCTGTTGCCGATGATATGACAGGGATCCAGTATCAGTGGTTAGATGGTCATGGCGACCCGATTGAAGGCGCGACTTCGGCAGTCTATGAGTTCACACCTTCTGCGAACGGGTATTATACCTGCCGGGTATCTGACAAGTACGGCAATTGTGTAGATGTATATTTCACTATAACTATTCACAATGAGATTACGATCAACCCGGAAGCATATGACGGGAATGGCAACAAACTTCGCACAGAGGTGACCGGTGATAATTACTATACAGATGTTACCGTCTACGCGCCTGTCGGAGAAACAGTCATTCTCAAGACGAATGCAGCGACATCATTTGGCTCACTCAAATACAACTGGACGGATATTAATGACGATCTGGGCTGTACGGATTCTGATTATACGATCAATGAGTTTGCATTGCCCTACAGATATAACTGTTCGGTCGATGACGATTTTGGCAACTATGCGTATATCGCTTTCAATGTTGAGATTGATAACAAGCTGGAAGCGCATCCGGAAGGAGTGCCGGACGGAGATACGAAGTATATCTATGGCGAGCTTTTATCCGAGATGACGCTCACAACAATTGCGACTGCCGGAGATACAGAAGGAATGACATATTCCTGGAGCAAAGTTGAAGATGGCGCAAGTTTTTCCACACCGATTTCTGAAACAGGAAATAGTATTACTGAACGTATATCGGGAAACGCTAAATACACATGCAGAGTTACCGACCGCTATGGCAACAGCAAGGAAGTGTACTTCATCGTTCGCCTTGAAAATAACCTGGTCGTATATCCCGAAGGCGCGGATCTGGACGGACAGGGCAGATATGCCGACACTGTAGATCTGTACGCGTCAGCCGGTGACGAACTGGATCTGCATGTCTGTGTGAATGCAGATGATATGGGTTATCTGCGCTACAGATGGGCCAAAAACGTCAATACCGCAACAAGCTGGGGCGAATATCAGACTACTACGGAAACGATTTCCGGCGAGACGTCCAACACACTTCACATCACAGCGGATAAGACTACGACCTACAAGTGCACTGTCTCCGACATGATTTCCGGCAGTAAGACAGTAATGTTCAATGTCCATGTCAGCGGCCTGATCGCATATCCGGAAGGCGCGGACGAAGTCGACGGCGAGCCGAGCAATCGCGTTGTGGTCGCCTGTGAAGCCGGCGGTGTCAAAACACTGCGCGTCATCACGCTTGCTCCCGAGGGCGAGCCCCTCACTTACAAGTGGACAAGCGGACCTCTCAACGACAGCGGCTGGTGGCCTCTTGAGCCAGGTGAAGACAGCACTACCAATGAGCTGACGGTCGGTCTGGATTCTGCGCGGAGATATCTCTGCACAGTGACAGACTCCCATGAGAATCAGGTTCTGGTATACTTCTACGTCAATGCAGGCGGCGTGAAGCTCTCCTCCAACAAGGGCACGCCCGTACTGGTTGGCGACAACAGCTACGAAGTTGACGTCCCCGTCACAGTTGGTGAAAGCACCACTCTGGAGACGATCCTTGAAACCAATGCTTCCGGAAATGTAAGATATTTCTGGGAGAATGATAATTTCGATACCCTTCCCGGTGCGACAGGAAATTCGCTCACGGTTACAGGCGGAGACGGCAGCTACTATGTCTGCAATGTCATCGACGCCAACGGAGTGAGATCCAGGCTCACATTCAACATGAGCGTGGACAACGAGCTGGCTGTGAAACCTGCAGGAGAACCGGATGGAACGACAGAAAAAGATATCGTGGCTAATGTCGGCGACCAGATCAATCTCGCAGTCGAAGTCGCGGGTATCAATCTCGAAGGATTGAGTTATAAGTGGGTCAATAACCTTGGCCGCACAATTGCAGCCACTGCGGCCTATAGCGTAACAGTTTCCGGCAGCGAAGTTTACACTTGCCGCGTCACAGACTGCTATGGCAATGTTAAAACTGCATCGATCCGTGTTTTGACAGATTCCGCGTCGATTGCGGATGCGGAGATCACTCTCTCCCAGACCTACTATCCGTGCGACGGACTGGAAAAGAAGCCCGCAGTCACAGTAGTCCTGGCTGGCAAAACACTGGTCAACGGCAAGGATTATGTGGTTTCCTACAAGAATAACCGCGATCCCGGCAC
>CADCIK010000069.1 GCA_902801415.1 uncultured Lachnospiraceae bacterium | reverse complement strand
TGCCGCCCAAACCGGGCGTGTATATCATGCATGATGAGCGGGATGCGATCATATATGTGGGAAAGGCGGTGAACCTCCACAATCGCGTCCGCTCTTATTTTCGTAAGATCGTCGGAAGGGGACCCCAGATCGACCAGATGGTCAGACAGATCGCCCGCTTTGAGTACATTGTGACGGACTCGGAGCTGGAGGCGCTGATCCTGGAGAACAACCTGATCAAGGAGCACCGGCCCAAGTACAATACCATGCTCAAGGACGACAAGACCTATCCTTATATCAAGGTGACGGTCGGAGAGCCTTACCCGCGGATCCTGTTCGCGAGAAAGCAGTACAAGGACAAGGCGCGGTATTTTGGCCCCTATACGAGCGCGCAGGCGGTCAAGAGCACCATAGAGCTGCTCAACCGCATGTACGGGCTGCGGGACTGCGCGAGGGTATTGCCAAGGGACTTCGGCAAGGAGAGGCCCTGCCTGAACCTGCATATGGAGCGCTGCTGCGCGCCCTGCACGGGAGAGATCTCCGAGGAGGCTTACCGGGAGCGGGTGGATATGGCCCTGGAATTCCTGTCGGGTCACTACGATCCCATTATCAACGATCTGACGAAGAAGATGACAGACGCCTCCGAGGCCATGGAGTTCGAGAAGGCGATCAAATACAGGGACCTTCTGCAGAGCGTGCAGCAGGTGGCCCAGAAACAGAAGATGTCGGAGAGCATCGGCGAGAACCGGGATATACTGGGAATCGCGGTGGACAACTCCAGTCCCGACTCAGACGGCGTCATTCAGACCTTTTTCCTGCGGGACGGCAGGTTGATCGGCCGCGAGCATTTCTACATGACCCATGTGGCTGGCCGGAAGAAGTCCGATATCCTGTCAGAGTTTATCAAGCAGTTTTACGGCGGAACGCCGTCGATCCCCAAAGAGATCATTCTGCCCTGCGAGCTGGAGGACCACGCGCTGATCGAGGAGTGGCTGACAGCCATACGGGGCAGCAAAGTCACCCTGAAAGTGCCCGTAAAGGGACAGAAGGAGAAGCTGGTAGAACTGGCCAACACCAACGCGGGACTGATCCTGGACAAGGACCGCGAGCGCCTCAAGCGCGAAGAGGGAAGGACCATAGGCGCGGTCAAGGAGATCGCGGAGCTCCTGGGACTTCCGAGAGCGGACCGCATGGAGGCCTACGATATCTCCAATATCAGCGGATTTGCCAATGTCGGATCCATGGTGGTCTATGAGAAGGGAAAACCCAAGCGCAGCGATTACCGCAAATTCAGGATCAAATCGGTGGCGGGCCCCAACGACTACGCCTGCATGAAGGAAGTGCTGACGAGGCGCTTTAGGCACGGAATGGAGGAACAGAAGGAACTGGACCGGAAGCGGATCGACAAGGAGTTCGGAAGCTTCACCAAGTTCCCGGATGTCCTGATGATGGACGGCGGCAGAGGCCAGGTCAATATCGCCCTGCAGGTCCTGGACGAGCTGGGACTTTCCATTCCGGTCTGCGGAATGGTCAAGGACGATCACCACAGAACGAGAGGTTTGTATTACAATAATATTGAGATCCCGATCGACCGGTCCGGTGAGGCCTTTAAGCTCATAACCCGGATCCAGGACGAAGCGCACCGCTTCGCGATCGAATATCACAGATCCCTCAGGGGCAAAGCACAGACCTCCTCAAGGCTGGAGGAGATCCCCGGGATCGGCCCCGCCAGAAAGAAAGCCCTGATGCGGGAATTCGGATCCATCGCTGAGATCATGGAAGCGGACGTTGAGCGCCTTGCGCAGGTGCCGGAGCTCACGCAGAGCGCCGCCGAAGAGGTCTATCGATATTTTCACAAGGAAAAAGAAGAGCAGGTCAATACGACTGCGGGAGAGCCGCAGACAGACGGAAACAGTATACCTTAACAGTACAGGCATAGTGCCAGAGAGGAACCAGTATGGGTACCGTTCGCTTAAATGAGGTGATCAGTAAGATGAACCTCGAGAATCTGACGCCGCAGATCGACGTCACCAAGATCAAGATCCGTCAGCCCGATATCAATCGTCCCGCAGTGCAGATGACGGGATATTTTGAACACTTCGCAGCCGGCAGGATCCAGATCATCGGACTGGTGGAGTATTCCTACATGCAGCAGATGAAGCCGGAGGAGAAAGAGCTGATCTATCAGAAGTTTCTCTCCCTGGATATTCCCTGCGTCGTGTTCTGCAGAGAGCTGGAACCGGATGAGGTCTTCATGCGGTACGCGCTGGAGAACGGGGTCGCGCTGCTGATGACCAAGAGCGCCACTTCCAACTTCATGGCGGAAGTGATCCGCTGGCTCAACGTGCGGCTGGCGCCCTGCATCACGATCCACGGCGTCCTGATCGACGTTTACGGCGTCGGCGTCCTGATCACCGGCGAGAGCGGCATCGGTAAGTCTGAGATGGCTCTGGAGCTGATCAAGAGAGGACACCGTCTGGTTTCGGACGACGTAGTCGAGATCCGCAAGGTGAGCGAGGAGACCCTGATCGGCACGGCGCCGGAGATCACCAAGCATCTGATCGAGCTGCGCGGTATCGGCATTATCGACGTCAAGACGCTGTTCGGCGTATCGAGCGTGCGCAACAGCCAGAACATCGATCTGGTCATCGAACTCGAGGAGTGGAGCAAGGACAAGGACTTCGACCGCCTAGGACTGGAAGAGCACTACATTGAGTATCTGGGCAACCGTGTGGTATGCCATAAGATCCCAATCCGCCCCGGCCGCAATCTCGCGATCATCTGCGAAGCGGCGGCGGTCAACCACAGACAGAAGCTCATGGGCTACAACGCGGCGCAGGAGCTCTACAAGCGCGTACAGGCCAACCTGATGGGCGGATACAGAACTGACGAGGACGAGTAAGTGATAACGAGAGAACTGATCATACAATTACAGGAGATCACAGCGCCGGACAGGGTCAGAGAGAAGGAGATCCTGGCAAGCCACGCTTCTTTCAGGACGGGAGGTCCTGCAGACCTGTTTATTCAGGTCAGCGACAGAGAGGAACTGCAGAAGGTCATGGACCTTCTGGCACAGGCGCAGACCGATGTCTTCCTGCTGGGCCGGGGAACCAATCTCCTGATCGGAGACGGCGGCTACAGAGGAGCAGTCGTGACCATGTGCGCGCCGGCGGGTACAGAGACCGCGCTCAGCGGCGTGCGCATTGACGGAAATGTGATCCATGCAGGCGCAGGCGCATCCCTTCTCAAGATCGCCATGGCAGCCAAAGACGCAGGTCTTGCCGGATTTGAATTCGCGGCAGGCATCCCCGGATCTCTGGGCGGAGCAGTCATGATGAATGCCGGCGCTTACGGCGGTGAGATGAAGCAGGTCGTACGCGCGGTGGATATTTTCTATCCCGGCAGAGACTTCAAATGCTATAGCGGCGAGGAGATGGAGTTCGGCTACAGGACCAGCCGCCTCAAGAGAGAGGACGGAATTGTTCTGGAGGCGGAGATCGAGCTGCAGCCCGGAGACAGGCAGGCGATCTCTGACCGGATCACGGAGCTCGCGCAGCAGCGCAGAGACAAGCAGCCGCTGGAGTTTGCCAGTGCGGGCAGCACATTTAAGCGGCCCGAGGGATATTTTGCCGGCAAGCTGATCCAGGACGCGGGACTCAAGGGCTTCCGCGTGGGAGACGCGCAGGTGTCGGAGAAACACGCCGGATTTGTCATCAACCGCGGCAATGCCAGCGCGGCAGAGATCCGCAGGCTGATCGAGGAAGTGCAGCGGATCGTCCTGGAAAACTCAGGCGTACAGCTGGAGAGGGAAGTGATCTTCCTGGGAGAGTTCTGATCCCTGCTTGTTAAGAAGAAGGCCCGCTGAAAAGCTGCGCGGTATGAAATGGAGATACAATATGTCGTTTTCTTCGGATGTGAAAGCGGAGATCGCCCGGGATATCCCTTCGGCCAGACACTGCAGAGCCGCGTCGCTTGCGGCGCTCCTGTGCTGTCTGGGCCGGTTTGAGACCGATCCGGATGGAGGATACAGACTCCTTTTGAACGCGGATAACGAGGAAGCAGTCAGAAAATGCTTTACTTTAGTCCGCAAAACCATTAATATTGGAGTCGTATCGTGTTCTGTGGCAGATGACAGCTGCCGGGAACGCAGGGGATGGGTACAGATCGAGCTCCCTTCCGACACGGTCGTACGGCTTGCACAGATGACAGGCGCTGCGGACAGCAGCGGCAGTTTGCGCAGGGACCGGAATGTGAAGGTTGCGGATGATCTGATCCGGAGACGCTGCTGCAGGAGGAACTATGTACGGGACCTTTTTCTGTGCTGCGGATCTGTGAGCGATCCCCGCAAAGAGTATCATCTGGAGTGGAGCTGTTCATCACAGGAACAGGCTTTACAGCTGCAGGGAGTACTCCTGAGCCTGGGCAAAGAGGCCAAGGCCGTTCTTCGCAAGAAGTTCTATGTTGTGTATTTGAAGGACTCCACGGACATCGTCGATCTTCTGAATCTGATGGGCGCGCCTGTCAGCATGATGGAGATGGAGAACCAGCGGATCCTGAAGGAACTGCGCAACAGTGTCAACCGCCGTGTGAACTGCGAGACAGCCAACATCGGGAAGACAGTGAGCGCGTCCAGGAAACAGATCGCTGATATCCGTTTTCTGGAAGAGAGCGGGATCCTCCGTTCGCTTCCGGAGAGCCTGAGGAAGATGGCGGAGCTGCGCATGCAGTATCCGGATACGCCGCTGCGGGAGCTGGGAGACCTGGCTGAACCGCCGATCGGCAAATCGGGCGTCAACCACCGTCTCAGAAGGCTTTCGGAGATCGCGGAGAAATACAGAACGGACTCGGGCGGGAACAGACCTGGAACCGGTGCTTCAGAAAAAGGAGTGACCCGGCAAGCAAATGTATAGGGAGAGTTGTAATGATTAAGAAGTCTATTAAGATCTCATGCCCTGGCGGGCTGGAACCCAGACCTATTGCCGAGCTGGTGCAGATTGCCAGCAAATTCGAGAGCAAGATCTATCTGGAGACAGAGACCAAGCGAGTGAATGCCAAGAGCATCATGGGGATGATGTCTCTCAATCTCGCGAACGGTGATCTTCTCACCGTGTCGGCAGAGGGCGGGGATGAGCAATCCGCTATGGAGGAGATCCTGAGCGCTTTGAAGGACAAGCTCAATCTGTTAAGCTGACGGGCTCGCGGCGTGAAGGCGGGGGATCCGAGGCGGTAAAGTGATCTGAAAGATGTGATTCGAATAGAGATCAGACAAATCAGATAAAATGTGAACAAAGCCGGTACGGCGGCAGGGGATGACCTGTCACAGTACCGGCTTTTTGAATGCAGTTTTTAATCGTTTATGAACGCTTTTCTGTCCTGATCAGGCATCAGGAAGAGCTCCGCAAAAAAAAGACCCCCATAAAAGGGAGGATGCCAGGTACTCTCGTACCTGGCATGTTATGAAAAAGTTATTTGTAAACCAATAACGGGAAACGTCTTTGTTGTTTTCTATGGTTTGATTATATAAGTCAATCATGTCCAAAGATTTATTAAAAATTGAAGAATGAATAAATAAAATATGAACAGAATATGAACAAGTCCGGATACGGCTTCCAAAGCCATATTCTGAGAACACTCTTTGCATTCCATAGGCATGCTTTGTATAATGATGCATAGTATGATGAATAGAATCTATATTTTGCTGGATGAAAGGTGGCAGGGCACGAGCCTTCCCGAAGCGGCGGAGGCGGTGCGCGCCTATAAAGGATACGGCTTCGACACGGATCTGTGGATCATCGAGAGCGGTGACAGACTTGCTGACGCGGGGATCGACTGGTCGGAGCGGGATACGCTGTGCGTTGCGGACTCCGCGAGGCTCCTCACGGAGCTGCTGGTCTGCGGCGCCGCTTATTGTGCCTTCTCCCATGCCGGCAACAGGGGCGAGGATCTCCACGCGGCCGACTACGTGCTCATGGAGCTGCCCTGGGTGGACCGGGATTCGCTGGTCAAAATATGGCAGAGGCAGAGAGACCTTCCCTGGACCATCCTGGAGACTGACCGGTGCATAGTCCGCGAATTCGTGCCGGAGGACCTGGACGCCATCTACGATCTCTATGACAGCGAAGCGAGGCGTTTTCTGGAGGCGCCCTGCTCGGACCGCAACAAGGAGCGGGAGATCCTGCGCAGCTACATACGGCGCGTCTACCGGCTGGGCGGCTACGGCGACTGGGCAGTCATCAGCAAGGAGACCGGAGAGCTGATCGGACGGATGGGATACTCATTTCCCTCCTCCTCATCCCCCGACTCCATATCGGAAGTGTCCTTCGGATACCTGCTGCGCTCGGATTGGCGGGGCAAAGGAATTGCGAGAGAAGTCGGCGCGGACATACTGGCATATGGCTTCACAATGCTGGGATTTGCGGCGATCGGGGCCGATGCGGACGTCTCTAATGCGGCATCTGACAAAATATTGCACTATTTTGGCTTTCTTCCTGTGGCGGAAGAGAAAGATCAGCGTTAGATACTGTAAAAGAAGCGAGGTGTTATTATGATCAACGAACATTACCTGAGTATGCTGTCCAATAAATCCGTGATCCGGAATCTCTCGGAGTACGCGACTGCGAGAGGCAAGGAAATCGGATATGAGAACGTATTTGATTTCAGTCTCGGCAATCCTTCCGTTCCGGCGCCGCAGAGCTTCACGGACACTGCGCTCGACTTTCTGAAGAATATGGAGCCCCTCCGCCTTCACGGCTACAGCCCCACACTGGGCATTCCGGAGGTCAAGGACAAAGTGGCGGCTTCTCTCAACAGAAGATTCGATATGAACTACACGGGAAATCACATTTTCCCCACTTCGGGAGCGGCAGGCGCCCTGGCACACGCCCTTCGCGCTGTTACAAAGCCCGGTGATGAAGTTCTCGTTTTCGCACCTTATTTCCCGGAATACAATCCCTATATCAATGATACAGGCGCAAGGATCAAGGTCGTTCCGGCGGATCTTGAGACTTTCCAGATCAACTTCGAGGAGGCAGAGAAGTACCTGACGGAGAATGTGGCCGCGGTCCTTATCAACACCCCCAATAACCCGTCCGGCGTTCTGTACAGCGAGGAGACTCTTACCCGCCTTGCGGATCTGCTCACCAGAAAGAGCAAGGAATTCGGCCACAACGTATTCCTGATCTCTGACGAGCCCTACAGAGAGATCATTTTCGATGGAAAGAAGGCCCCGTATGTGGCAAAGTTCTATCCCCACACGCTGACCTGCTATTCCTTCTCCAAGTCCCTCTCCGTACCCGGAGAGCGCATTGGCTACGTGGCAGTCAACCCGGCCTGCGAGCACGCGGACGACATCGTGCCTATGTGCGGCCAGATTTCCAGAGGCATCGGCCACAACTGCCCGTCCTCTTTGATCATGCTGGCCATGGCGGAGACCTGTGACGATACGTCCGATCTCTCCGTCTATGAGACGAATATGAATCTCTTATATGATACGTTCACAGAACTTGGTTTCACAGTTGTAAGGCCCGGCGGCACCTTCTATATCATGCCCAAGGCCTTGGAAGAGGATGCTGTCGCGTTCTGCCAGAAAGCGCTGAAATATGACCTGGTCTTCGTACCGGCAGATGGTTTTGGCGCGCCCGGCTTCTTCCGCGTCGCATATTGCATCGACACGGAGAAGGTGGAGAGAGCACTGCCCAGGATCCGCCAGTTTGTAAAGGAGAATTATCCGAATGCAGGTCATTGAAATACTGAAAGCAGCACTGTTCGGCCTCGTCGAGGGAATCACGGAATGGCTTCCCATCAGCAGCACAGGCCACATGATCCTTCTCAATGAATTCGTCACGCTCGACGTATCGCCGGAATTTTGGAATGTATTTCTGGTCGTGATCCAGCTCGGCGCGATTCTTGCGGTTGTGATCTCGTTCTGGAGCTCCATCTGGCCCTTCAAGAGAGTGAAGCTCAGAAACGGACAGACCAAGATCAAGTTCAGAAAGAGCATTTTCATCATGTGGCTCAAGGCAATCGTCGCCTGCATCCCTGCCGCTGTCGTAGGAGTCCTGTTCGATGACTGGATCGACGAACACTTCTACACCCCGGTGGTGGTAGGCACCATGCTTCTGGTCGTCGGTATTTTGTTCATTATTATAGAAACCGTCAACTCCAACAAGGTCCCCAGAGTCGACCGCATGCGCGACCTGACCTTCCGCGACGCCTTCGTGATCGGCCTCTTTCAGCTGATCGCGGCCGTCTTCCCGGGAACCTCCCGCTCCGGCGCGACGATCCTGGGCGGACGCATGATCGGGATCTCCCGTACCGTGGCGGCCAAGTTCACCTTCATCCTGGCCATCCCTGTCATGGCGGGCGCGAGTCTTTTGAAGCTCGTCAAGTACGGTCTCCACTTCACGGGACCGGAGCTGGCCATCCTCGGCACCGGCATGGTGGTGGCCTTCGTGGTCTCCATGGTGGTCATCGGCCTCTTTATGAACTATATTCGAAAGCATGACTTCAAGGTCTTTGGCTGGTACAGAATCGT
>CADCIK010000068.1 GCA_902801415.1 uncultured Lachnospiraceae bacterium | reverse complement strand
GATTATCGCTTCGAGAACTGAGGTGCACGACGAGCGCCCTTCAGACCATACTTCTTTCTTTCCTTCATACGAGGATCTCTGGTAAGGAAGCCTGCTTTCTTCAGAGCGGGTCTGAGTTCAGCATCTGCCTCGCAAAGCGCACGTGCGATGCCGTGGCGGATCGCACCTGCCTGACCGGTTGTGCCGCCGCCCTTAACAGTGATCTTGAAATCATACTGGTCGACAGTCTGTGTCTCGACCAGGGGCTGTCTTACGATAACCTTCCCGTTGATGGACATCTCGCCCTTACCGGGGGTCATAAAAACTCTGGCAACAGAGGATTTTCTTCTGCCTGTTCCATAGTAAGTGGTTGCTTTAGCCATTTTTATCTCCTTTCAGTCTCCGATTAGAACGTAAGCACTTCGGGCTTCTGCGCTGCGTGATTGTGCTCGCCGCCTTCGTATACGTAAAGCTTCTTGTACATCTGCTCACCAAGTCTTCCCTTAGGAAGCATTCCGCGGACTGCCTTTTCCACGACTCTTACAGGTTTGGTTCTGAGCATCTCACGAAGTGTTGTGTACTTCGCGCTTCCGACGTACTCGGAATGTCTGAAGGCGTCAACTACATACCATTTTCTCTCGATCTTTGCTGCGCTAGGCATATAGGTTTTCATCATATATCCTCCATTATCAGTTAACCGTCATAGATAGTCATTTGTGTGCGATTCGCAGTCGGTGTATGATCCAAAACCGGGGAGTTTGGGCATCAAAAAAGACGCAGTTCATCACCGTCGCACCCGAATATTATAAGATACGGATTTGCGTGTGTCAATTTTTTTACAGAAATTTTTCCACAAATTTCTCTCTATTCCAAAATCTCGTAGCGAACGAGCGTCAGTCCTTCGGGCGGGGCCGTGGGACCTGCTTTCTCTCTGTCGCAGGCCTTAAGGATCTCTTTGATCTCCTCCGGCTCGATCGCGCCGCGACCCGCTTCCATCATGGTTCCTGCTATGATCCTGACCATATTGTAAAGGAAGCCGGTACCGCTCACCCGGATCACGATCTCTCTGGGTGAGACGCCTCTGCGCTGCGCAGGCCGTACAAAAGGCTTCTGCGCATTGCGCTTGTTTGCGTCAGGGTTTTCCGCATCAGGATTATCTGCACTCTCACAGGCGCTTTCGTAATTCTCAAAGGAAACTCCCTCGTCCACAAGCTCTGCTGCTCTCTCCTCCTCGCAAGGCCTTTCAAATACTTCGATGGCCGTGATCTCACGCGTTGTCGTGAGCGCCTGTGTATGCACGCTGCAAAAGCTCTTGAAATCGTGCTCTCCCACAAGATACTGCGCCGCTTCTCTCATGCGCGCAACATCAAAGGGCGTATAGGAGTAATACGTAGATCTCCTTCTTCGCGGAGACGGGAAACGGGCATTATAGATCACGTAATCGTATGTTTTGACCGTGCGCGCAAAACGCGGGTGGAAATCCGCGGGCACTTCTCTTGCACTCTGCACACAGATCGCCTCCGGAAGGCGTACATTGAGCGCATTGGCGAACTTCTCAGGCGGGATCCGGCTCTCCGTGTCAAAAACAGCCAGATTGCAGAGTGCGTGGACGCCCGCGTCAGTGCGGCTTGCGCCGCTGACCTCGGTCGGAACGCCGGTCAGCTCTGTGATCGCCCTGTTCAGTTCTCTTTCGATCGTCGGGACGCCGCTCTTCTGCGCCTGAAATCCCGAGTATCCGGTGCCGTCATAGGCGACCGTGAGAAGAATTCTTTTCATAGCTGCGCCTTTTTAAAAGATCACTCTCGTTGCAATGCATGCGGCAAAGTAAAGGAGCAGTACGCCATATGCGACGCGGTCCCTTCCCTGATAGACAAGGGGCTTCATCTTTGTTCGCCCCTCGCCGCCCCTGTAGCAACGGGCTTCCATTGCCATTGCCAGGTCGTTGGCTCTGCGGAATGCAGAGATAAACAGCGGGACCAGAAGCGGAACCAGGCTCTTGATCTTTTTGACCAGGTTCCTGCTCTCGAAATCGGCGCCTCTCGCGATCTGCGCCTTCATGATCTTGTCCGTCTCCTCCATCAGGATCGGGATGAATCGGAGAGCGATCGACATCATCATGGAAATCTCGTGTACCGGCACATGGATCTTCTTGAGCGGTCTCATGAGACTCTCCAGCGCGTCAGTCAGCTGCGTCGGCGTGGTCGTCAGCGTCATGATCGAAGATCCCAGGATCAGAAGGCTCAGTCTCAGAGCCATCTTAATGGCAAAAGAAAGACCTTCCCGGGACATCTTCAGAAATCCGAACTGCCAGATCACTTCGCCCGGCGTAAGAAACAGGTTAAAGCAGACCGTGATCAGCAGCAGAAAGAGGATCGTCTTCATTCCCCGGACGATATAGCGGAAAGGGACGTTGGAAAGCCTGATCATTGCCGCCAGAAACAGCGCGACAAGCAGATATCCGACCCATGAGTCCACAACAAACAGCGCGATCAGGTAGGCAAATGTTCCCACCAGTTTGACTCTGGGATCCAGCCTGTGCAGTGCCGAGTCCGTCTGATAATACTGGCCTAAAGTAATCGAATCAAACATGCAGCTCCTTCCTGTGCGCCAGGATCTCTTGCGCCGCTTCTTTGACTGTGAGGCAGTCTGTGTTCACATCCAGCCCTCTCTCTTTTAACAGTTTCATGATATATGTGATCTGCGGCGCCGCGAGGCCGAGATCCTCGAGTTCCTTCACGTGACGGAAAACCTTCACCGGATCATCGTCATAGAGAAGCTTTCCGCCGCCCATGACCATAATGCGGTCCACATAGCGCGCGACATCATCCATGCTGTGCGAAACAAGGATGATGGTCATATTCAGTTCCTTTTTCATATCCGCGATCAGCCCCAGGATCTCATCCCTTCCTCTGGGATCAAGACCCGCCGTGGGCTCATCCAGGATCAGAATGCGCGGGCGCATGGCGAGTACGCCTGCGATCGCGGCGCGCCTCTTCTGTCCTCCCGAAAGGTCGAAGGGGGAAGACTTGTACAGCGATTTGGGCATTTTGACGCTCTCCAGCGCTTCGATGGAGCGCCGCCTGGCCTCTTCCGCACTCAGCCCCAGGTTCCTTGGTCCAAACATGACGTCCGTGATGACGTCCACCTCAAAGAGCTGGTGCTCGGGATACTGAAACACAAGGCCGACGTCCGAGCGGAGTTTCTTTTTGTCGAACTTGTCTCCGTCAATATCTTCGCCGTTGTAATAAATATGGCCGGAAGTGACCTTGAGAAGGCCGTTCAGCGTCTGTACGAATGTGGATTTGCCGGATCCGGTGTGCCCGATCAGCCCGATAAACTGATTGTCCGGTATCTCCGCAGAAACGTGATCCAGGGCGTTGACCTGCATCGCGGTGCCTCTCTCATAGAGGAAGCAGATATCATCAACCTTGATTCCCATTGCCGGCCTCCTCTTCTTTCTTGTCCGCTTCTGTATCCGGCTCTCCGGATGCGTCGCTCTTCTGCTCCCTGCTTTCAGGCGTTTCGCTATTTCCCGGTTCACTGCCCAGCAGTGCATCCACCAGTTCCTCTTTGGTCAAAATACTGGCCGGCAGATGCAGTCCCGCCTTCCGCAGCTCATAAGCCAGAAGCGTCACCTGCGGAACGTCCAGCTGCAATTCCTTCATCCGCTTGACCTGGCTGAAGATCTCCCGGGGCGTACCCTGCATGGCGATCTCTCCTTTGTCCATGACAAAGATCAGGTCCGCGTCGATCGCTTCTTCCATGTAATGGGTGATCAGAATGACCGTGATTCCTTTCTCACGGTTAAGCTTCATGGCAGCCTTGATGACCTCTTTTCTTCCATTGGGGTCAAGCATAGCGGTGGGCTCATCCAGGATAATACACTTGGGCTCCATTGCGATCACGCCGGCAATAGAGACTCTCTGCTTCTGTCCGCCGGAGAGTCTGTTGGGAGACTTCTTGCGGTGTTCCAGCATGCCTACAGCTTTCAGGCTCTCTTCGACGCGCTTCCAGATCTCTTCCGTCGGCACGCCGATATTTTCCGGCCCGAAACCGACATCTTCTTCCACGACCTGGGCGATGATCTGGTTGTCAGGGTTTTGGAACACCATGCCGGCTTCCCTGCGGATCTCCCACAGGTTGGCGCCGTCCTTAGTATCCATGCCGTCAACCCACACTGTGCCTTCCGTGGGAAACAAAAGTGCGTTCAGGTGCTTGGCAAGAGTTGACTTACCTGATCCGTTGTGGCCAAGGACCGCGATAAACTGGCCCGGTTTTACTTCCAGATTGACGCCGTCGATCGCACGTACCGTACCTGCTGCGTTTCCTTCATCATCCCTCTTTATGTAGTCGTGTATAAGCTTCTGTATTTTGATCATGGACATGCTCTGTCTCCTGCGCATTTGCCGCGTGCGGGCAGAATGATTATCTTTTGCAAAAAAGCCTCCGAGACTCATATCCCGGAGGCTTTCAAAACCTTACTATCTGTCAGATACTTCTGTAAGTCGCCGCGTCTCTGACCGATCTTGATGATTCTTGTGTAGCCGCCGTTACGGTTCGCATACTTGGGGCCGTACTCGCTGAACAGCTTCTCAACAAGATCAACTTCCTTGGAGTTCTTTCTGCGGGCTCTGCCGTCAGCGGGAACTTCCACTACAGGATACAGGAAACGCATAAGCTGTCTTCTGGCGTGCAGGCGGGCAGGAGAATCCTTCTTAACCTTCTTGTCAACTGTATCAAAAACAGTGACCTTCTTGCCATCAACTACTTCTTTGACGCGCTTGCCGTCCTTGTCCTTGCGGGCAACCTTAGCCTTGACGGTGACTTCCTCGTAGTCATCCTTGTACTTAGCAGCCAGAGTGACCATGGGCTCCACGATCTTCTGAACTTCCTTAGCTCTTGCCTCTGTGGTAACGATCTTTCCCTTGTAGATCAGGGCGGTTACCTGGTTGCGAAGCAGGGCCTTTCTAAGCTTAGTCTTCTTACCGAGTTTTCTGTACATTGCCATTTTATTATCCTCCTTTATGACAGCGCCGTGGGGAGCACTCTTCGGGCTTTACCTCCCTGCGGTTTGCGGAAATTCCGCTGCCGTCGACCGCTTCGCACTCTTCGGATTTACCTCAGCGGGACTGTAGTGACCTTACATTCTTTTGTAAGAGGCGCCGTCTTATAACAGCGCCATTATAAACGTTGATTTACTGGGCAGCTTCCTCGCTGTTGTTGAGGGAAAGTCCCAGCTCCTTGAGTTTCTCAAGGACTTCCTCGAGAGACTTGCGGCCGAGGTTACGGACCTTCATCATCTCATCGGGGGTCTTGTTGCAGAGCTCTTCAACCGTGTTGATGCCTGCTCTCTTGAGGCAGTTATAGGAACGAACGGAAAGCTCCAGCTCATCGATGCTCATCTCGAGAACCTTCTCCTTCTGGTCATATTCCTTCTCAACCATGATCTCTGCAGTCTTCGCATTCTCGGACAGGTCGATGAACACACTCAGATGCTCGCTGAGGACCTTTGCTGCAAGGCTGACAGCCTCATCAGGACCGATCGTGCCATTGGTAGTCACATCCAGTGTGAGCTTATCGAAGTCTGTCTGCTGACCGACACGTGTATTCTCAACTGTGACGTTGACTCTCTCAACGGGTGTGTAGATGGAATCTACGGGGATGACACCGATCTTTGTGTCAGGTGTCTTGTTCTTGTCAGAGCTGATATAACCTCTGCCCTTTGTGATCGTCAGCTCAATGAAAAGCTTTGTGTCTTTTCCGCTGAGTGTTGCGATCACCAGATCCGGATTCATGATCTGGATATCCTGGTCAACCTGAATATCGGAAGCGCGGACAACGCCTTCGCCCTCATACTCGATATAAGCATTCTTGGGCTCGTTTGTCTCGCTGCTGTTCTTAATGGACAGTCCCTTAATATTCATGATGATTTCAGTGACATCTTCCTTGACTCCGGGAATAGCACCGAATTCATGCTGTACGCCGTCGATCTTAACCTGGCTTACAGCTGCACCGGGAAGCGAAGAAAGCATGATTCTTCTGAGGGAGTTTCCAAGAGTAATGCCATAGCCTCTCTCAAGGGGTTCCACTACAAATCTGCCATACTTCTTGTCATCAGAGATCTCCACGACCTCGATGCTCGGTCTTTCAAAATCAAACACGCGAATACCCTCCTTTGCGCGGCTCATCGTCAACTACATAGTAGAATAAGCCTGCCTGTGCGTTTATGCACAGGCAAGGCGGTCATTGCATTACTTGGAATACAACTCGACGATAAGCATCTCGTCTACAGGGACATCGATCTGCTCCCTGCGGGGAAGTGCGCTGACTGTGCCCTTAAGGGCTTCCTTATCGACATCGATCCACTCGGGAGTCAGTCTTCCTGCAGTCACTTCCATGATATCTTTGAAGCGCTGGATGGACTTGGAGCTCTCTTTAACCTCAACTACATCGCCTGCTTTTACGCGATAAGAAGGAAGGTTGATGCACTTGCCGTTTACAAGGATGTGCTTGTGGCCGACAACCTGTCTTGCCTCACGTCTGGTTCTTGCAAAGCCCATACGGAAAACAACGTTGTCAAGACGGCTCTCGAGCATTGTCATAAGGTTTTCACCGGTCATGCCCTTCATTCTATCAGCCTTCTCATAGTAATTTCTGAAAGGCTTCTCAAGCACGCCATAGATGAATTTAGCTTTCTGCTTCTCGCGAAGCTGAAGGCCGTACTCACTCATCTTGCGGCTTCTGCGGATCAGGGTTCTCTTGGACTTCTTGTCATATCCAAGGAAAGTGGGGTCCAGATCGAGAGATCTGCATCTTTTCAGTACTGGTGTCTTGTCTACTGCCATGATGGCTCCTTTCTTCTGTCACGGATTCCCGTGATTGTTGTTTACAACACGCTTTCGCATGCCTTCATCCAATATGTTTATTAGTTGCTTTAAGCATTCTACTCGATGTGCAATGCACATATAAGTATTCAATAATTCGGAAGCTTTTCGAAGAAAAGCTTTTAAAGTTAATTCTGAAGAGCACACGTGCTCTGAGGAATTTACTTTTTTATACTCTACGTCTCTTAGGCGGACGGCAGCCATTGTGAGGAACGGGTGTTACGTCTGTGATGGAGATGATCTCCAGACCGTTTGCGTTAAGTGCGCGGATCGCGGCTTCTCTTCCTGAACCAGGTCCCTTTACAAAAACATCGACTGCTTTAAGTCCATGAATCTGTGCAGCCTTGGTAGCTGTCTCTGCTGCCATCTGTGCTGCGTAGGGAGTAGATTTCCTTGAACCTTTGAATCCAAGACCGCCTGCACTTGCCCAGCTGAGAGCGTTGCCCTGAGCGTCTGTCAGAGTAACGATCGTATTGTTAAAAGAAGACTGGATGTGCGCCTGTCCGCGTTCAACGTTTTTCTTGACACGTCTTGCAGCTTTTCTTCTAGCTGCAGCATTCTGTTTTGCCATAAAACTAACCTACTTTCTTTCCCTTATGAATGTTATTAAAATGAATTATTTCTTCTTATTAGCGATGGTCTTCTTGGGACCCTTTCTGGTTCTTGCATTGTTCTTCGTATGCTGACCACGAACAGGAAGTCCTCTTCTGTGACGGATGCCTCTGTAGCAGCCGATCTCAGTGAGGCGCTTGATGTTCATAGCGATCTCACGGCGAAGGTCACCTTCTACCATATACTCTTCAGCGATCACTTCGCTGAGTTTCTTAACTTCCTCATCAGTCAGATCTCTGCAGCGGGTATCAGGATTAACACCTGCCTGCTCCACGATCTTTGTTGCACTTGTACGGCCGATTCCATAAATGCTTGTCAGGCCGATTTCGACGCGCTTATCTCTAGGTAAATCTACACCTGCGATACGAGCCATTTTACTTTTCCTCCATAAATGTTACTTCATTTCGTTTACTGATTGACTGGGGCTCATAATAGCCCAACCGGATGACTCCGGTCTTTCCGCTGCGATTCCGTCACAGCCCGCAGCACAAACTCTGCGGTTTTCAGATTCAGCAGGGTATCAAAGAGTAATTCGCGGCTATCTCTTCTATATCTATATCAGAATGTGACCGCAATGCGGTCAGACTATAGATTCATTTCATAGCCGTCAAATGGCTCCTCAACCCTGTCTCTGTTTGTGCTTCGGATTCTCGCAGATGATCCTGATAATACCTTTGCGCTTGATGACTTTGCACTTTTCGCAAATAGGCTTTACAGAAGCTCTTACTTTCATAGTCTTCTCCTTTCATCATTCTCTGCAATTTCCTTGGCGCACAAGCGGGTCTTCATGCACGCACAAATAAGAATTCGCGTTACGAATTCTTCACAGCCTTTGCATTATATCACACGACTATGCCGATAGCAAATGTTTTCTGCAAACTCTCCGGATGTTTTTTATTTGTCTCTCCAGATGATTCTGCCCTTTGTCAGGTCATAGGTGGACATCTCAAGGGTAACTTTATCGCCAGGAAGGATCCTGATGAAATTCTGTCTCAGCTTACCGCTGATATGAGCAAGGATGACTGCTCCGTTTTCCAGCTTTACGCGGAAAAGTGTGTTGGGGAGTTTTTCAATAACAACACCTTCGAGTTCAATAACATCTGCTTTTGACACTTTTAATCCTCCAAAATCTTAACAATTGCTGCAAAGACATCTTTCATGTCCTGCGTTCCGTCAACTTCTCTCAGGGCCCCCTGCGCCTTGTAGAAGTCGATCAGCGGCTGCGTTGCTTCGTGATATACATTCAGTCTGTTCTTAACTGTCTCGGGCTTGTCATCATTTCTGAGTACAAGTTCGCTTCCGCATACATCGCAGATGCCCTCTTTCTTGGGCGGAATGTACTGAATGTGATAGGTTGCGCCGCAGTTCAGGCAAGCTCTTCTGCCGCCCATACGGCCGATGATGTTCTCATCCGGAACTTCAACGTCGATCGCGAAATCGATCTTTTCATTGTTCTTAGCCAGCTGCTCCGTAAATACCTCAGCCTGAGGAATGGTTCTCGGGAAACCGTCAAGGATATATCCCTTCTCGCAGTCGGGCTGCGCGACACGGTCAATAACCAGGTCGACAGTCAGCTCATCCGGCACGAGGTTGCCGGCATCCATGTAGGATTTAGCCTTTTTGCCAAGTTCTGTGCCGTTCTTGATGTTGGCACGGAAAATGTCTCCTGTCGAGATGTGGGGAATCCCATACTTCTCAGCGATCATCTCAGCCTGTGTGCCTTTGCCTGCTCCGGGTGCTCCCAGCATAACGATCTTCATTGTAACCTCCATTTCTGAGCTTTCACGCTCTGTAGCATAACACTATATTACAGTTGCTATTGATGAGCATCAAACCGGAGCCGGCGAAACATAGTTCCACCGCCTCCGGATCATTTACTTCAGAATCAATCGTTCAGGAATCCCTTGTAATTGCGAACCATCATCATGGATTCGATCTGCTTGATCGTCTCGAGCACGACGCTCACGACGATGATCAGGCTGGTTCCTCCAAAGCTTACAGAAGCATTGAACACGCCCCTGAAGATGAAAGGAAGAATACCGACGATCGTAAGGCCGCATGCGCCGATAAAGATGATGTAGTTCAGAATCCTGTTGAGGTAATCAGACGTAGGCTTGCCGGGACGGATACCCGGGATAAAGCCTCCGCGCTTTTTCAGGTTGTCGGCAATCTCCAGCGGATTGAACGTAATGGATGTATAGAAGTATGCGAAGAAGATCAGCATAGCAATATATACAAGCAGTCCAAGCGTATATTTGATCTGGCTGGGATTGCACCAGTAGGATGAGGAGAGGTAACGGAGAACTTCCGACCAGACTCCTGTGCCCTTGTAGCCGGCCAGCGTGGAGATGATCACAGGGAACTCCATGATGGAGGATGCGAAGATGATCGGCATAACGCCTGCTGTGTTCACCTTAAGCGGGATCACAGAGTTGGCGCCGCCAACAAGTCTTCTTCCCTGAATCTTCTGTGCGTACTGTACCGGAATTCTTCTCTCAGCATCATTCAGAAGAATGACCAAGACGACCATAGCCACGATGATCGCGATAATGATCACTGCAGCGACTACGCCGATCGCGATTGTCTTTCCGAATACGAACTGAGTGAAAAGTGAAGCAATGTCCTGCGGCATTCTGGAAATGATGTTGATCGCAAGTACGATCGAAATGCCGTTTCCGACGCCCTTTTCGGTGATCTGCTCACCTACCCACATGAGGAATGCACTGCCTGCTGTCAAAGTACAGATGACCATGATGATATTGATCGCATTGTAATCTTCCAGCAGTCCCTGTCTTCCAAATCCGATTGCCATCGCGGCGCCTTCCATAAGCGCAAGTGCGACCGTGACATAACGGGTAATGGAAACAAGAAGCTTTCTTCCCTCTTCACCTTCCCGCTGCATCTCTTCCAGCTTGGGAATAGCGATTGTAAGCAGCTGAATGATGATCGAGGATGTGATGTAGGGGGTAATGTTGAGTGCCAGAATGGACATGTTTAAGAAAGATCCACCTGTAAATGCATCCACAAAACTGAATGCATCACCCGTCTGCGCGGCAAACCAGTTGCTGAAATAGGTTCTGTCGACGCCGGGCACCGGAAGCTGTGAACCAAGCCTGATAACGATCATCATCAGGAATGTGTAGAGAAGCTTCTCGCGGATCTCCTTAAGTTTAAATACATTCTTTACATTGTTTAGAGATTCTAACATATAAAAGACCCCTTAGGCTTAACGGGCTCATGCCGCCTCCTCCTTAAGAGATTGAAGGAAAAGGCGGCTGTTTCCCGAATTATTCTGCGACTTCAGCAGTACCGCCGGCAGCTTCGATCTTAGCCTTGGCAGAAGCGCTGTAAGCATTAACTTTGACATTGAGCTTCTTTGCAAGCTCGCCGCAGCCAATGATCTTAACACCATCTCTGGACTCTTTGATGATACCGGCATCCTTGAGAGCCTGTACATCAACAGTTGCGCCGTCTTCAAATTTCTCAAGTCTTGTAATGTCAATAGCAACGATATCCTTACTATTGTAGCATTTGAAGCCTCTCTTGGGGAGTCTTCTGAACAGAGGCATCTGGCCGCCTTCGAATCCCGGTCTGGGAGCTCCGGAACGAGCCTTCTGTCCTTTGTGTCCGTAACCGGCTGTCTTTCCGTTTCCGGAAGCGTGGCCGCGGCCTTTTCTGTATTTGCTGTGCTTGGAACCGTCAGCAGGTCTTAAATTTGATAATTCC
>CADCIK010000067.1 GCA_902801415.1 uncultured Lachnospiraceae bacterium | reverse complement strand
CGCAGATATTCCCTGATCGCGGGGCTGTTCCAATGCCGGACCACAATGTTTCTCTTTCTGAGTTCCGCAAAGAGATGATCACCGCTGAATTCGGGGTGCGCCGCGAATACGAAATTGGTCTTTGAATCAGGAAATACAAAGCCGAGATCAGAAAGCGCCTGCTTGAAGCGCTCTCTCGTCTTCACGATCTTTCCGGTTGTCTCCTCAAAGTATGCCCTGTCCTCTACGGCGGCTTTGCCGATCATGATGGAGGGAAGGCTCATTGTGTAGGAGTTGAAAGAGAACTTGACGTCCTTGAGATATCCGATCAGCTTCTCATTGCCCATGGCAAAGCCGATCCGCATGCCGGCCAGGGAGCGGGACTTGGAGAAAGTCTGTACGACCAGCAGGTTATCATAGCGGTCGATCAGGGAAAGAGCGCTTGTGCCGCCGAAGTCGATATAAGCTTCATCGACGATCACAACGCTGTCCGGATTGGCTCTCAGGATCTGCTCGATCTTGGAGAGGGGCTCCTCAACGCCTGTAGGAGCGTTGGGGTTGGGGAAAATGATGCCGCCGTTCTTAACATGCGTAAGTCCGGGCGCGTATTCATAGGGGTCGATCGTCATTTCCGGCGTCAGCGGGATCTGCTTGTAAGGGATCTTGTAGAGATCTGCCCATACAGGATAGAAACTGTATGTGATATCGGGAAACAGGATCGGGTCGCCGCTTGAGAAAAAGGTGAGGAAACACAGCGCGAGGACATCGTCGGAGCCGATGCCGACAAAGATCCGGCTGCTGTCGATCTGATAGAATTCAGCCAGCGCGTCCACGAGCGCGGCCGCGTTCATATCCGGATAAAGGCGAAGGTCGTCCGCACGTGCGCTGAGCGCTTCGATCGCTTTCCTGACGCCTGGCGCGGGAGGATACGGGCATTCATTGGTGTTGAGTTTGATGATATTCTTATCTTTGGGCTGTTCGCCTGCTGTGTAAGGTATTACTTTTCTGACTTTGCTCTCCCAGGACAAAATATGCCTCCTTTGATCATCCAAACTGATCATTCAAATTGTTCATTCAAATATCCCCAGCGTATTTTAACCCACTTCTCATTCCGTGACAACTAAAGAAAACGCCCTGACGGAATATTTTCATCGCCAGGGCGTCTGTTCGCGGTTTTTTATTGCGGCTTATACTGCTGATGCTCCGTAATGTAAGGATCAGGAAAACATGTCTTCTGTGATGTAATGGATCTTCTCCGGTTTGTAGCGGTTCTCCTGCTCCCTCTTTTCATCCGGATATCCCAGGGGGAACATACCGAACGCCTTCAGGTTTCCGGGAAGCCCGATGACTTCCGCAACGGCCTTCATTCTCTCTTCGTCAGGCGCGACGCCGAGGAAGACCATGCCCAGACCTTCCGCAGCAGCTTCCAGCCACATGTTCTCTGCGGAAAGTGCAAGATCGATCAGCACATAAGCAGGTGCCGGAACATCTTCCCTGTATGCAGTGACGATGACGACCGGAGCGCCTTCCGCGCATCCCGCATAGGGACTTGTGCGGGCCAGCTTTTTGATCATATCCTTATCGGTGATCACGTAGAACTCCCAGGGCTGCTGGTCGCAGGCGCTGGGGGCCTGCATAGCTGCGCGAAGGATATTTCTGATCTCTTCCTCAGGAACAGGGCGGTCCTGATATTTGCGGATACTGACTCTCTGTTTAATAATGCTGCTGATCATGGGAACATCTCTCCTTTCTGAAATGGTGTACCGTTAATGATCTTTCATTCATTATACATCAAATCATCGTTTCTGGGTGAAAGACCTCGTCAAACTTCTCTGCTGTCAGGAAGCCGAGCCGGACGCAGGCCTCCCTGAGAGATATATTTTCTTTATGGGCCAGCTTTGCGGTCCTGGCGGCGTTCTCATAACCGATATAGGGGTTGAGGGCCGTGACCAGCATCAGGGAATTATGCAGGTTATCGGACATCTTCTCCCGGTTGGCTTTGATCCCGCTCACGCAGTTCTTGCGGAAGGACTCAAGCGCGTCGGTGAGAAGACGCACAGACTGCAGATAATTGTAGATGATCACCGGCATGAACACATTGAGCTGGAAGTTTCCCTGTGAAGCCGCGATACCGATCGCGGCGTCGTTGCCCATTACCTGTACGGCAACCATTGTCACCGCTTCACACTGGGTGGGATTGACTTTACCGGGCATGATCGAACTGCCCGGCTCGTTTTCCGGAATAAAGATCTCCCCCAGTCCGCAGCGCGGTCCGCTGGATAGCCAGCGGATATCGTTGGCGATCTTGAGAAGATCTGCTGCCAGCGCTTTCAGCGCGCCGTGTGAATACACTATAGCGTCTTTGGCGGAAAGAGAATGGAATTTGTTCTCATCCGTCACGAATTCATCCAGCGTAAGCTCACTGACGGCCTTGGCGGCTTCTTCCGCGAAACCTTTCGGCGCGTTGAGTCCTGTCCCCACAGCTGTGCCGCCGAGGGCCAGCTTTCGAAGTCCCTTCTCAGAATCGCGGATCATCTCCGCACAGTTCTCCAGCATGGATCTCCAGCCGCTGATCTCCTGGGAAAACGAGATCGGTACCGCGTCCTGCAGGTGAGTCCTGCCGCTCTTGACGATCCCCTCGTTCTCGATCTCCAGGCGCTTCATCTCCGCGATCATGGCGTGGACCGCGGGAAGCAGATTGTTTTCCAGGGCCATGACAGCCGCGATATGCATTGCGGTCGGGAATGTGTCGTTGGAACTCTGGGACATATTGACTGTGTCGTTGGGATGAAGGAGCTTCCGGCCTGCGATCTCATTGCCCCGGTTCGCTATGACCTCGTTGATGTTCATGTTGGACTGGGTGCCGCTTCCCGTCTGCCATACGGCCAGCGGGAAATTTCCTTCCAGTTTTCCTTCTGTGATCTCATTGCAGACTTTCGCGATCAGTTCACAGCGCTCCGGATCCAGTCTGCCCAGTCTCTGATTCGCGATGGCCGCCGCCTTTTTTAAGACCGCGAAAGCGCGGATGATCTCCGCGGGCATTTTCTCTGTTCCGATCTGAAAATTCTGAAAGCTTCGCTGCGTCTGCGCTCCCCAATAGCAGTCAGCAGGTACTTTCATCTCCCCCATGGAGTCATGTTCAATTCTGTAATCCATATGATACCTCTGTAACCATTAGTATTCCTGACACCCGGAGAACGGTAAGGATTCATACCGAAAAGTGCAGGTGTAAGGTGATTTCCATTATTATATTAACAATAGTTCTATGCTTTTTGCATATTAATTTGAATTATTGTCACTTATATGATTGAAAATCCTAAATAAAAGTATACATATGGTTCATTCAGCTGCAAATCCGGCGCAGTCTCCTCTGACCAGCGCCGTCCTGTACCCGGCTCTTTCGATCCTGCGGTCCATGCAGCTCCGGCAGGAGGCTGCTTCGTCGCCGGTGCATATTTTGCCGTCATAGAGAAGGTATTTGCCGCGCACATTGACAGGCGACAGGTTGGGCATGATCACGTTCGCGCCGGCCAGAAGCCCGAGTTCCCTTCCGACGGGGTGGATGGTCCCGAGCGCTGTGGTGGCGGGAAGGAGCACTCCGGGAAGCATGAGCCTGATCACTGCGAGCAGGTGGAGCGTATCCTTGAGTGTGCCGGGCTTTTCATCCCTGAAAGGCGTATCCCTGTGGGGAATGAAGGGGCCGACGCCGACCATGTGGGGGCCAAAATCCCGCATATAGCGGAGATCCTCGATCACATTGGAGAGTGTCTGTTCGGGAGAGCCGACCATGATCCCGCAGCCGACCTGATAGCCCAGGTCTTTGAGATCCGCAAGGCACCGCTTGCGGTTTTCGATCGTGAGCTCCTCGGGATGCAGGTAACGATAATGGGCCGGGGAAGAAGTTTCCTGCCTCAGCAGGTATCTGTCAGCGCCGGCGTCTTTGTAAGCCTTATAGGACTCTCTGGTCTTCTCTCCGATCGAGAGCGTGATCGCGCAGTCCGGATAGAGGCTGCGGATGGAAGAGACGATATCGCAGATCTTTTCATCGGTGTAAGAGAGGTCTTCTCCGCCCTGCAGGACAAAAGTCCGAAATCCAAGAGCATACCCCTGTGCGCAGCAGTCCAGGATCTGTTCTTTGGAGAGCCTGTAGCGCTCAGCATTCCTGTTGCTCCTGCGGATGCCGCAATAGCGGCAGTCATTGCGGCAGTAATTGGTGAACTCAATGAGGCCGCGCAGATATACGTCTTTGCCGTAATACTCTTCCCGGACCTGACGGGCTGCCCCGTAAAGGACTGCTTCCTCGGGGGAACAGACTGCCTGGGGGATGTCATTGCAGATCCTTACCTGATCCGCGCAGGGGCCGGAGGCCCCTTGTGAGAGGATGGCAAAGAGTTCTTCAAACTCTGCGTCAGAGAGTGTTCTCTCTTCCCTCAGTTTATCAGTGAGTGCTTGTATTCTCATTTCTTTTCCCGTTCAAAACGATTTCCGTGCTTCTTTGGAGGATCCCTTTCATATGCGCGATCGCCGTGCCGTAATTGGTGATCGGGACTCCCTGGTCTGCCGCGCACTTCATGCGGTAGCGCATCTCCCTGTCATTGAGCATGCATCCGCCGCAGTGAATGATCATGGCATAACGGCTCAGGTCTTCAGGAAAACCGGTTCCCGAAGACGTCTCAAAGCGGATGGACGCGCCGGTCTTTTTGCGGATCCAGGCGGGGAGCTTTACTGTGCCTATATCGCCGCACTGCCTGTGATGCGTGCATCCCTCGGAGATCAGGATCAGGTCATTATCCTTGAGATCGTCGATCTTATGTGCCCCTTCTACGGCCGCGTCAAGAAATCCCTTGTATCTGGCCATCAGGATCGAGAAGGAGGTCATGGGGATCTCTTCCGGGACGACCCTCGCGACTTCTTCAAATACCTGGCTGTCTGTGATGATCAGGCCCGGTTCTGTATCCGCACCCTGTCCGGTTCCGGCCAGCCTCTCCAGCGTCTCCTCCAGCCTGTCCTGCTTTACACAGACCGGAATGGCGTCCGCGTCGAGAAGCCCGCGGATCATCATCTGCTGAGGGAGGATGAGTCTTCCCTTGGGGGCGGCTTTGTCGATCGGGATCACCAGAATGACGATCTCCGAAGGGGTGACCAGATCCTCAATGAGCGGTATTTTGCCGCTTTGCGGGCGGCCCCGCTTAGCGATCTCCTCCTTGAGCTCAAATATGCCCTTCCCTGTCAGGGCACTGACAAACAGGATGTCACGAAAGCCTTTGCCGCCGAGGTCCTGTGCAAAGGTCTCCTGATCGGCGATGAGATCGGATTTGTTGCAGACAGTGAGATAGGGGATCTCCTTTTCCTCAAAGAGCTGCACCAGTTCCCTGTCTGCCTCCGCGGCGCCGCTCCGGGCGTCGATCACAAGGACGGCAAGGTCAGTCTTATTGAGAACTCTCTTTGCGCGCTGCACGCGCTTTTCGCCCAGCGCTCCTTCGTCATCGAATCCGGGTGTGTCGATGATCACGACAGGTCCCAGAGGAAGAAGCTCCATGGACTTGGTCACGGGATCTGTCGTTGTTCCCTTGACGTCTGAGACCACGGAGATCTCCTGATCCGTGACCGCGTTGACAAGGCTCGATTTGCCCGCGTTCCTGCGGCCGAAAAAGCCGATATGCACTCTCTCACTCGATGGTGTCGCGTTCAGTCCCACGATAGACTCCTCCTTAATAGTGTCAGATCCTTATTCACAGAATGAGTCCTGAAAAGGATCGCGAAATTCACTTCGGTAAATGCGCCCGGAAAACGCCAGATGCGGCACTGCCTCGAAAGCAGGCCCTTCCGGACATACATAGCGGTACATTGGATCCGCTATGATCTTCTGACATCGACTGCCAAGCGCCTCCAGAGCATTCTCGATCTCTTCCTCTCCGCGGCAGATCCTGTCTCCGGCCCGGATCAGAGAATCGCTCTCCTCTGTGGCGGCAAGCACACAGGCGGTCATTCCTTTTTCTTCACAGCAGGCTGCAATGCTGCAGGCGGCGACCGGCTCGCCGATCACGATGACAGACGGCTGTTCAGCAGCCGGCGCATCATTCTCATACGCTTTGGTGCACAGACGGGTCCTGATACTGCTCCGCAGAGCTTCCATGACCCGCGCCTTCATGATGCCGACAGGAATGCCGGCGACCCAGGGTATGCCGAATCTCTTTTTCATATACCCGGCGGTCCTGAGTCCGGCGGCGGAAATGACCAGATTGGCGTCTGCAGCAGGCGCTTTCCGCAGGGACTCCAGTGAATCGTCCATGGCCCAGACAGACTGTACCGCGAAACCCTCTTCTTCCAGCAGCTGTCTGAGGGAGGCGCAGCTCCCCTTTGCAGCGAAATCAAGAGGCGTCATGCCCAGAATGTTGATCCGCGGCTTCCCGCCCGGCGCATTCAGAGAGAAGGATCCGGACAGATCCGCGCTGCTTTTTTCAAACAGCGATTCCGCCAGCTTTTCAAGGGCAAGGCCGGCGCCAACAATGTAATCGTGCATGCCGTTAGTGGGAATATAGAAAGAGGGAATTCCTGTTTCTTTTTGCAAAATCGCGCATATTCCGGCAAAATCTGTCCCTGTCAGATAGGGGATCGGCGAGTTGCAGAGCGCGATGAAAGCGGGGTTATAAGCCTCAGCCGCCCTGATCACGTCCTGTATGAATTTGTCGTCGTTTCCCATGACCGCGTCAGGTTCGCAAAGCCCCGACAGAAAGATCAGGCTGTCCTGCCTGTACCATCGGACTTCATCGTGGGTATTGTACGTGGAATTACAGCCCGAAGGATCATGCATGACGACCATTCCGCCCAGTTCGTAGAGCGCTGAGCAGACGCCCGAAACATCACCTGTATAGACCGGCAGTATTCTGTATGCCTGTCGCATTCTCTCCTCCCTGTTTCTGCTTATTATGAAAATCCGCGCCGGCGGCTCTAAGCCTTGCCGGATCGATAAAGGCGCTCACATGACAATGCTTTCGCACCCAAGCCCTTTTCGCGGCACAATGTCTTCTGTGTCCTTTTCATGCAGATATGCGTCTTCCATCAGCGCCAGAATGCGCCGGAG
>CADCIK010000066.1 GCA_902801415.1 uncultured Lachnospiraceae bacterium | reverse complement strand
TCCCGAAGGCACTGAGATGTGCATGCCCGGCGACCACGTCGAGATGACCATCGAGCTGATCCACCCCATCGCTATGGAGCAGGGTCTTACATTCGCTATTCGTGAAGGCGGCCGTACCGTAGGTTCCGGCCGTGTTGCTTCCGTTATTGACTGATCAGTCACGGCAGTAATAGCATATTGAAATTTTCCGCAGTTCCTGTTTTGGCAGGGACTGCGGTTTTTTTGTGCGATAAGCCGGTTAAGGCATATTTTGCCAAAATAGTGATTGCCCCATAGTCATGCGACAAAACGTCATTCCAGATAAGACACATATCATTTACAATGAAAATAGTATGTAAAGTAACCTCTGTTTAAGCCCAAAAGGAGATCATTATGTCGATTGTATTCAATGAGAACAAGAAGACCTTTTCCCTGCATACAGCGAAGACAACCTATCAGCTTAAAATCGGCAATCTCAATTATGTGAAGCATCTGTATTATGGCGCTACGATCCATGACGAGGATCTGATCTACCTGATCCGCCGCTATGACCGCGGCTTTTCGGGAAATCCCTATGATTCACTGGCGGAGCGCACTTTTTCTCTCGATGCCCAGCCGCAGGAGTTTACCACGCAGCAGCAGGGCGACTTCCGGATCAATTCCATCGAGGTGCAGAATGCGGACGGAAGCTTTTCTTTTAACGGAAGATACCGCTCGCACAAGATGTACAAAGGTCCTTTCACACTGAAAGGACTTCCGACAGCGTTCGCGAATGAAAACGACACAGTTGATACACTGGAACTTGTCATTGAAGACGCGATCACAAAGGTACAGGTAACGCTTCTTTACTCTGTGTTTGAAGAGGCGGATATTATCATGCGCGCGGCCAGAGTCCACAATGGAGGAGACGGGACCATCAACCTCAAGAGGATCATGTCGCTGAATATGGATTACATGAACGGCTCCAATATGGACCTGATCTCGCTTCCGGGCAGATACGGCCAGGAGCGCCAGGTTGAGAGGCAGCCGCTGACTCATCACGTCCATAAGATCCGCAGCGGACGCGGCATTTCCTCCCACCAGCAGAATCCTTTCATCGCTCTGTGCGACAGCATGGCCAATGAGGAGTATGGCTCCTGCTACGGATTTGCGCTTATGTATTCGGGCAGCTTCCTGGCGGAAGTTGAGCTGGACCAGTATGATCAGGCCCGTCTCGTCATGGGCATTAATGACAGGCTGTTCAGTTATCCCGTGGAGCCCGGGGAGGATTTTGACACACCGGCAGTCCTCATGACCTATACCCACAAGGGCCTTGCAAGGATGAGCCACAATTATCACAATTTCATCCGCAGCAATATGAATAAGAGCAAATTCGTCAGGGATGTGAAGAGACCGGTGCTGATCAACACCTGGGAAGCCGCGTTCTTTGACTTTGACGATGTCAAGCTGGTCGAGATCGCGAAGGCGGCCAGGAAGATGGGCGTCGAGATGATCGTCATGGACGACGGCTGGTTTGGAAAGCGTGACGACGATAACTCCGGCCTGGGCGACTGGTATGTCAATGAGAAGAAAATCAAATGCGGTCTCAATCAATTGGTTAAGCAGATCAATGACCTGGGCATGAAATTCGGCATCTGGTTTGAGCCGGAGATGGTATCGGAGGACTCGGATCTATTCCGCGCGCACCCGGACTGGGCGATGGAGATCCCCGGAAGGCACGCGGTCAGAAGCCGCAATCAGCTGGTCCTCGACGTGGGCCGGAAAGAAGTGCAGGATTACCTGATCGCGAGTGTCAACCGGATCCTGGACAACGCCAATATTTATTACGTGAAATGGGACCTCAACCGCGCGATCACGGACCTGTGGTCCAACGCGCTTCCGGCGGATTGCCAGGGCGAAGTGTCCCACCGCTATGTGCTGGGGCTCTACCGCGTCCTGGACGGCATCATTAAGACCCATCCGGACGTCATGTTTGAAGGCTGCGCCGGCGGCGGCGGACGATTTGATCCCGCCATGCTCACATACTTTGTCCAGTACTGGAGTTCCGACAACACCAAGCCGCTGGACAACCTCAAACTCCACTACGGATCCTCCTTCCTCTATCCTGTCTGCACAATGGGCGCGCACGTGTCGGAGGCAAGTCCCATGGTCCCGATCGAGACCAAGGCGGCCATTGCCATGTGCGGAACTTTCGGCTATGAGCTCGACGCAACCAAGCTGGAAGAAGAGGAGATCAAAAAGTGCAGGAAGATGAGCGATCTCTACCATAAGTATTATGATCTCAACTTCTTTGGCGACTACTACAGACTTGCCAATCCCTTCCAGCAGGTCAACCTCGTGGCATGGGAGAGCGTGGCCAAGGATAAGAGCGAAGCGCTTGTGACCGTGATCACAGTCAATCTGACAGTCAACGGCCCGCAGGAGTATATCAAGTGCAAAGGGCTTGCGGCTGACAAAAAATACAGGGTTGAAGGAGACGGCAGCGAATGGACTGCGAGCGGAATGGCTCTCATGCATGCAGGCATCCCGATTCCGAGAGAGATCCCCGAGTTCACTGCGTTTATCTACCATTTAAAGGCGATTGACTGATCATTTGTTGTGTAAGTTTACGAATTTTTAATGAAAATCGGGTGATCGGTTGGTAAATATTTCTTCAAAAACCGACAACAGTCTGTTATAATCATTAAGCGGCTTAAACGGTGTGCATGCACCATGATCCTGATGCCGCTATGAAGGAGGAACAGAGGTTGACAGGTGACGAAAAGTATGACATCGGTTACTACGGGACTGATTCAATAACAGATGAAGATGTTGGCCGGCTTCTCGCGATCACGGAACAGGCAGAGCAGTTCGAGAATATGATGATGTATTTTGACTGCGCTATGTCTCAGGTGCGGACCAAGCTGGAGATCCTCAATAAGGAAATGGCGCTGAAGAATCGCAGAAATCCTTTTGAATATATCAAGAGCAGGCTTAAATCTCCCAAGAGTATCTACGGGAAACTGAAAGTGAAGGGTGTTCCCTTTACGGTCGAGAACATTGAGAATACGATCAATGACGTGGCGGGCATCCGCGTGATCTGCTCGTTCATAGACGACATTTACAGTATCAGAGATTCCTTCGACGTACAGGACGACGTCGAGATCCTACAGGAGAAGGATTATATCGCTTCTCCCAAGGAAAACGGCTACCGCAGTCTTCACCTGATCCTGCGGGTTCCGATCTTCCTCTCAAGCGAGAAGAAGTACATGAATGTGGAAGTGCAGTTCCGCACGATCGCGATGGACTTCTGGGCAAGTGTCGAACACAAGATGAAGTATAAGAGAGAGATCAACAACGCAGAGATCATTGTGGAAGAGCTCCGTTACAGCGCGGACCTGATCAACCAGCTTGACAGGCGCATGCTGCAGATCCGGGAGAGGATCGAGAGGAGCGAAGTGCCATCGGAAGAAGAGAAACGCGCCTAATGAAAGATCCGCCGGAATATCCGGCGGATCTTTTATGATCGTTCATGATTCATGTATGGATTTTGCTGTCCAGCGTCCGGCAGCGCCGCAAGGCAGGACCAGTCCGTTGAGCGCAACGGGGAGGCCGATCTCCGCGGCCTCGACTACGCCTTCGTGATCTGCGTCGATCGCAGTGTGCAGAAGATAGGACAGAACAGCCGGCTGCAGGCCGGTCGTATAGGAGTTGACCAGCACGAAGAGCGGATCGTCGGAGAGAAGTTTGCAGGCATTCATTAAGAAGGGATAAATGCTGGTCTCGATCTTCCAGATCTCTCCCTTGGGTCCGCGCCCGTAGGAAGGCGGGTCCATGATTATGGCGTCGTACTTGTTGCCCCGGCGGATCTCGCGCTCCACAAATTTGCCGCAGTCATCGACAAGCCAGCGGATCGGCGCGTCCGCAAGTCCCGAGATAGAAGCGTTTTCGCGGGCCCATGTGACCATTCCCTTGGCGGCGTCGACGTGTGTGACCTGCGCGCCTGCTTTGGCCGCGGCGACTGTGGCGCCGCCTGTGTAGGCGAAGAGATTGAGCACTTTGACCTTTCTGCCGGAAGAAACCGCTTTACGGATGATCCCGGAAAACCAGTCCCAGTTGACGGCCTGCTCGGGAAACAGACCTGTATGCTTGAAGTTGAAAGGCTTGAGCCGGAAAGAGAGGTCCCTGTAGTGGATCGTCCACTCTTCGGGAAGATCGATAAACTCCCACTCGCCGCCGCCCTTTTTGCTGCGGTGGTAGTGCGCGTTGGGTTTCTTCCACTCCTTGCCGCGGGGCGTGTTCCATATGACCTGCGGGTCCGGACGGATGAGCTTATAGCCGCCCCAGAGCTCGAGCTTTTCGCCGTCGGACGTATCCAGTACCTGATAATCTTTCCAGGAATCTGCAATCCACATATATTTCTCCATTTCTGATTTGTGTCTGTATTTTGGCCTGATTTGTAGTAAGATGTTTCCAAACAAAGATACACTGAAAAAGAACAAAACGCAAGCCGCGGGAGCGAAGGTATTATGCCCAAGAAAAATTCACGCAACACCAAAGGAAAAATCATCTCCGCCGCCTGGAAGCTGTTCTATGAAAACGGCTACGACGGGACGACTATAGAGGATATCATTTTCACATCCGGTACGTCGAGGGGCTCCTTCTACCACTATTTTGAGGGAAAAGACGCGCTGCTGGGCACTCTCGCGTATGTGTTTGACGAGAAATACGAGCAGCTGCGGGACACGCTCGACCCGGAATGGGACGCGGTAAAGAAGCTGACCTTTTTAAATCACGAGGTCTTCACCATGATTGAGGATAGCATTTCCAGGGATCTGCTGTCAGGCCTTCTCTCCACGCAGCTCCAGGCGCAGGGCGAGAAGCACCTGCTCGACCGCAACCGCACTTACTTCCGGATCCTGCGGGAGATCATCTCCGACGGGCAGAAGAAGGGCGAACTGAGGACGGACTGCACAGCCAGCGAGATCATCAAGGCCTATGCGATGTGGGAGAGGGCGCTCATGTATGACTGGTGCCTGTGCGGCGGCGAGTACTCACTGGTGTCTTATTCCGGCCGCATGACGCCGATGTTTCTGGAGAGTTTCAGATCCAAAAGCGTCTGACGGCACTATAAGTAAGCAGGTTTAATTTCAGAATCACAAATAAAATAGAATAGTGTACAGCCTGAATTCGCTTTAAATAAAGGATTTTTTGCCAAAATACTTATGCGGTGTATAGAATTTATTCTATACACCGTTCTGTATTTTATTCTGCTTTCCCATATGCTATAATGCGTAATTGTCCGGGCGTTTTACCGTAAACAACCGGATAAAATAAAACAAGCGCCTCACGGCGCGGGGGAAATGGAGAGAATTATGACTTCAGCACAGATCATGATCATTGTAATTATCATCTTGTACATGGCGGGCATGCTTGCCATCGGCGCGATCTTTAACAGAAAAGGCGCGACCAGCACGTCCGACGGCTTCTATATCGGAGGCAGATCTCTGGGACCGATCGTCACGGCGATGAGCGCCGAGGCGTCCGATATGAGCAGCTACCTTCTGATGGGGCTTCCCGGACTCGCTTATATAGCGGGACTCGCGGAGGTGACATGGACCGTGATCGGTCTTTCAATCGGTACCTATCTGAACTTTCTGCTTGTCGCAAGACTCCTCCGCAGATATTCGGAGAGGATCGGCGCGTTTACCATCCCGGACTTTTATTCGAGAAGATATAATGATGAGAGACATGTCCTTTCCTGCATCGCGGCGGTCATCATTCTCATTTTCTTTATCCCTTACACCGCTTCCGGATTTAAGGCGGTGGGAACTATGTTCAACAGCCTTTTCGGGTTTGACTATCACGTGGCCATGATCGTCGGCGCGCTGATCATCATCGCGTATACGACCATGGGCGGATTCCTCGCTGTTTCCACAACAGACCTTGTGCAGAGCATCTTTATGTCAATCGCGCTGGTCATCATCGTATTCTTCGGGATCGGCAAAGCGGGCGGCTTTGACACTGTTATCAGCAACGCGAAAGCGCTGCCCGGTTATCTCAATCTGACACAGGGCTATGACATGGCCAACAACGCGGCGTCTTCCTTCGGAGCTTTCAGTATCGCGTCGACGCTGGCGTGGGGCCTTGGATATTTTGGCATGCCCCACATCCTTCTCCGCTTCATGGGCATCAGAAACGAGGAGGAACTGGTCATCTCCCGCCGCATCGCAGGCGTGTGGGTTGTGCTCTCCATGAGTGTTGCAGTCCTCATCGGCGTGATCGGATACAGCGTTTCCGTTGCGGGAGGAATCCCTATGCTGACAACCAGCTCCGAATCGGAAACAGTCGTCATCCAGCTGGCAAATCTGATGAGTCAGCACGGCTTCATCTTTATCCTGTTTGCGGCCATCATCCTTTCGGGCATTCTGGCAGCTACAATGTCAACTGCTGACTCCCAGCTTCTCGCAGCAGCATCGAGTGTGTCTCAGGACCTTGCGCAGGATTTCCTCGGCATCAAGCTCAGCAACCGCCAGCAGATGAGGGCAGCAAGGCTGACTGTTCTTGCTATCGCTGCAGTAGCAGTAGTCCTTGCGTGGAATCCCAACAGCTCGGTATTCCGTGTCGTATCTTTCGCCTGGGCAGGATTCGGCGCAGGATTCGGACCGCAGATGCTCCTGGCACTCTTCTGGAGAAGATCCAACAAGCAGGGTGCGATCGCCGGTATGATCGCAGGCGCGGCCATGGTCATCATCTGGAAGTTCATGATCGCCCCGATCGGCGGATGGTTCGCGATCTACGAACTGCTTCCCGCTTTCCTGATCAGCCTTGCGTGCAATGTCTGCGTAAGCCTTGCTACTCCCGAGCCTGACAAGAGCATCCTCAGCGTCTATGACGAGGTGCACAAAAAATAAGACGTTATAGTCAATACTGTAATAAATCGTTCTGAAAGAATCTCCGTTGTAAAGAAAACGCTTTACAACGGAGATTTTTGCTGTAGAATGTAAAAAGTGCGCGAGATCAAGCCTGCAAAGAACAAATCGTGAAATCTGACAAAAATGTTTGTCAGAAAATACAAAAATAGTTCTTGCATTTTATGTTGAGCTCGTGTACTATATAAAAGCTGTGACATGATAGCTGTGAAGCGTGAGGTTGCCGCTGTGAATACGGCGGGTTTTCCGTGGAGCGAATGTCTGGGGCGCCCTGAATTGGCACAGG
>CADCIK010000065.1 GCA_902801415.1 uncultured Lachnospiraceae bacterium | reverse complement strand
CATTGTGCCTACCATGGATCTGAGTCCCTTGCCGAGATCTTCCATGCCGGCGCCGATGCGCAGACCGTCATCGGAGAATGCGGACTGTGTGCGGCCGTAAATGATCTGCAGGAACAGTTCACGCATAGCGGTGTTGATCGCATCACATACCAGGTCGGTATTCATCGCTTCCAGGATTGTCTTTCCGGGAAGGATCTCACTCGCCATAGCTGCAGAGTGTGTCATACCTGAACATCCGATTGTCTCGACCAGAGCTTCCTCGATCACGCCTTCCTTGACGTTAAGGCTCAGCTTGCAGGCACCCTGCTGCGGTGCGCACCAGCCGATACCGTGAGTATAACCGGAAATGTCCTTAACCTCTTTCGCCTGTACCCACTTTCCTTCTTCAGGAATAGGAGCAGGACCATGATTCGGGCCTTTCGCGACACAAATCATGTCTTCTACTTCTTTTGTGTATTGCATATGACTCTTATCCTCCTTTTATAAGTTTGGACTTCAGTACGTGCTATAATTCTACCATACAGCTTTATAAATTTCCAATGTTTATGAAGCTTCAACAAAAAAAGATGTAATAATAATTGTTAAATTATCAGTTTTTCTAGTTTACTTCTGCAGTAGTCCGAAGAAAAACCGTTTCAGTTTTCCGTCCTTGATCACATGCACAGGTTTGATCTGGTTGGGGGACGCGCCTCCCATCACTTTCAGGTCTCTGTACAGCGCGTACGTCTCGGGCTGTACAAATTTTACTTCCATAGGAAGCAGTGTCTTCTGCAGGATCTTCTTCCGATACGATTCATGCGCTTCGCAAAGCTTGCGCTCCAGAATTCCGGAATAATAGGACCACCGGTCCGGCCGAATCTCCCGGTCGCTCTCCAACAGCACGACATAATGTCCCGGCTCTGTCTCTGCGTCCGCGTAGACGCTGAACTCCAGCGCAGTCAGGCCGGTCTCCTCTGCCATGGCATTCACAGCTGTATGAAGCACTGTTTCCGACACCTTCTCTCCATACATACTGATCAGCTGGTTCTTCCGATACGCGAAAACGAGCATGGGACACTCATTATGATAACCGGTCACCCGGACCACGTCGCCCAGGCGGTAGCGGTAGAACCCGGACAGGTTGGTGATAACCAGCTCATATTCTTTTCCGATCTCCAACTGATCCATCAGAATGGGATGTTCCGGTGCTCCTTCCTCCACAGGTATGAACTCATAGAACCCGCCAAAAGGCAGCAGCATGTACGCCGGCTCATCTTCCCGCAGCTCTGCCGCAACAGCAGCTTCGGAGCATACATACCCCAAATGATCCACTGCGACCGCAGGTCCCAGCGACTGCCGCAATTTGCTGATAAAAGGCGCGAAAGTGGCGGTTCCGACGGTGGCAACCAGCTTCAGGTCAGGCCAGATCAGGGGGATGAACGCCCCCTGTTCATGTCCTGCCATGATCTTCCGGACCTCTGCGGCTCTCTCCGGATCCGGCGTCAGTTTCTCATTCAGCTGTGCCCGCAGCTTCGGTTCCACCTTGATATCCTCACTGATCCGGCCCGCTTCGAGATCATCGCACAGCTTTCTCCACTCATTGCGCAGATAAGTGACCATGTCGTACAGCGTAGGCGAAAAGGTGGACATCAGGAAACTGAGGTGCCGTTCCTTAAGTGCAAACAGCATTTTCAAATGCCTGCGGTCAAAGTCTGCTGCAGGATAGATGAGTTCTTCCGGCAGCGCGTTGTAAGAGCGCGTGTCCTCAGGGACATCGAGCGTCTCGGAAATGGCGCCGTTTGCAACGCCGAAGCGCGTAAAGGTGATCCCGGATTCCATCAGGTTGATGCCTTTGCAATCCGGCATGCCCTCTCCCGTCTTTTCTCTGCAGCTCTTATCACACAGCGCGAATGCGCGCAAAAATACCATGTCGAACAATATGTCCAGCGCGCGCCGGGTACAGGGGATCATCTTGGAGGCCCCGGAAGTTCCGGAGGTGCGGGCATAATAAACCACGTCATCAGACGTGATCAGCTTCTTCTGCCCCTGATTGAGCATCCGGTCGATATACGGTTCATAGTCCTCATAGCCGGAGAAAGGGACTTTCGCTGCATAATCCGCGTAGGAGCGTATCTGCCGGAACCCATATTTTTTCCCGTATTCAGTGTCTTCGTTTTCCCGGATCAGCCGCATCAGCGTCTCCATGCTGATCTCGTTTCCGCGCCTGCTCGCCTCTTCCATCCTGTCGAGCGCCCCGGTTCCCCGGTCTATATATGTCTGCATGATGTCAGCGCTCATTATTTCCTGCCTTTCATAACATTTCTGCAGCTTCCTGCTGTCTCAGAACCGCCTGTGTGAAGTCTGTTTGTATAAAGGCCGACAGTTTCACTTTGAAGTGCTTTGCGCTGCCTCATCGATCATCCATGCCAGCACACTGTTATATAACTCGCAGAACCGCTCAACTTCAGACGGCGAATACAGTTCGGAATCATAATTGATATAAAACGGGATCGAAGCTTCTGGATTCTTCACGCTCGATATAATGACCTGAAATCTTGTGAATACGCCGTTCAGCATTGCATATCCCGGTGTCGCTTCCGTGCCTTCCGGAAGAAAGGCCGTCATATCGAATCCGGATTCATGGACCACGATCAGGCGGTCCCGGTCTCCCGGCGTCACTCCGCTGTTGCCCAGAGACAAGTCTGCGTATCGCATCCCCAGCTCGTTCTGCTCATCAATCTGATCGATCAGGTCCTGCGGCACATGGATTTCGTCCATATCAACTGCGACCGGTACAGAGGAGATCGTTATTCCGATCAGGTCCTTTTTCCAGTTCTCATCCCGTCCGTTATAGGTCCATTCCACAGTCACTTTGGACTGCCCGCTGTGTTGGGACAGCGCAGCCAGCGCCGCTGCCACAAAGAGCTTGTTCAGGCTCGTCTGCAAGGTTCTGCAGCCATCCATGAAATCTTTCAGCGGGCGGACTGTGCCGCTGATATACTGTCCGTTTCCCGTGCGGCGCGAATTCCGGTCCGGCACAGGATTGCACAGATAGTCCTCCCGGCTGAAGCGTCTCATGAGCAGGAGTGCGTCCGCTTCGTGCTCCAGTTCCATTCTTTTCCGGTACTGGGTCTCCAGATAGTAATAATAATGGTCCTTCTTGAGCGGCTCGCCGCGGTAGGCTGCGAACAGCTCCGACATAAAATTGGCAATTGAAGTGCCGTCACTGATCAGGTGACATGAGTCAAAATCCAGAAAAACATGCTTATCTGTCACACTGATCCCGCACCGGTACATCAGCTCTCCGTCAAGGCGGTACGGGCGGACCAGATCGAGCAGCATCCCGTCCGTGTGTTCTGTAACCTCCCGGATCTGCGGATGGACGATCGTCCCCGGGACATGGCGCATGACCGGTATGCCATCATCGTCGCGGGAAAATACCGTGCTGAAGATGGCATAATTAGAAAACACGGCTTCCAGCGCGCTTTTAAGCCTTTCCGGTTCAACCGCTTCTTTGGGAAAACGCAGACAGAAAGGATTACTGGCTCCTGTCTGCGAGGGAGAATACAGGATCGCGTCATAGAAATAAGTCTGATAGGGCGTCAGGTACTGCTCTCTTGCAACTGCTTCTCTTTCAAGCGCGTCCAGATCCGCAGTCTCTTTTTCGGGCAGACGAGCCGCGATCTTCCGGGGCGTTTTCCCCGAATAGATATCTTTGTAGTCCACATGCAGATCTTCCAACTCCGCTGCGACAAGCGCCGTTGAAAGGGAGTCACCTCCCAATTCAAAAAAGTCATCGTTCACGCCGACCTGTTTCAGCTGCAGGACTTTTTTATAAACCTCGCAAATTGCTTTCTCCTCCGGCGTCTCCGGTGCAGCGTAGGCCTTTGTTTTGGCGTCAAAATCCGGACGCGGAAGGGCGAACCGGTCTACTTTCCCGCGATGATTCAGCGGAAGTTCCTTCAGCTTCATGAAAAAGGCCGGGATCATATAATGGGGCAGCATCTGTCCCAACCTGTCCCGGATCTCCTCCTCATCTGCCGGATCGTCGCAAGTGTAATAAGCACACAGAAAAACCTGTGCGCGCTCGTTCTTAAAATCCTTCACCACCGCATTCCGTATCCCCGGGATCTTTCGCATGCACGCTTCGATCTCTTCCGGTTCAACCCGGTTGCCGTTGATCTTGACCATGGTATTGATGCGGCCCGTTACCACTATGTTTCCATCCGGCAGCCTCTTTCCCATGTCGCCGGAATGGAACTGGTCTCCGCGCAATACTTTGGCAGTTTCCTCCGGAAGGTTTATGTAGCCTCTGAAGAAGGGATTGTCAAAGCAGATCTCGCCCTCTTCTCCGTCCGCCGCCTCCCTGTCGTTTTCGTCCAGAAGGCGGATATGGATATCGTCAAAGACCGGCTTTCCGATCGGCGTGACATCATAGCGCCGGTCGACCACAAACTGCGCCACATGGAATCCCGCTTCACTCATGCCGTAGTTGTTGATCAGCCTGACGCCGTCAAAATAAATCCCGTTCGCGGATTCACTCCCGGTCACCAATGTTTTAAGGCTGGCCGGAATGCTTTTCGTCATGACCCGGAGTATGGAGGGGGACAAAAACGCGAGACTCACCTGATACTTCTGAAACTGTTCTTTGATCCCTGCCGGGTTTCTGGCCGTATCCGCGGAAAAGATCACCAGATGCATCCCCGAATAAATCGCGTTCATCCATATTTTCACAGCGGCGATGAAATTGATCGGCGCTGTCATAGCCATGCAGGTCTTTTCATCGATCAGATCGCCCGGGTGTGCTTCCATCGACGCCTGGTTCAATTTGATCTTTCCGTATTCCTGCAGTACGCCTTTGGGCTTTCCCGTACTGCCGGACGTATAGATCGCAAAGCAGGCGTCATGTTCGTCTGCCCGCCTAAAGCCCGGCATGGGATCCGTCGCGCAGATCTCTTCCCATACGGTTTCGTCGATGATCTGACGGCATCCGCAGTCGCTCCGGATTGCCTCGATCCTTTCAGGCGCATACGTATTCTCGACCACAGTGAATGCGGCGCCGGCCTTCCAGACGCCAAGCATGGCAATAAAAGGACGCGCGTCCCTCGGAAGGCTGATCAGGACAAAGTCCTCCGCTCCGACTTCTTTTTGCTTCAGCCACGCGTAGACGCGGGCAGACTGGTCATCCACCTGCTCTCTGCTATAACTGTTTCCGGACAATTCTTCCGTCAGAAATACCGCTGCGGGATCTTTGACGACAACTTCCGCCCAGCGTTCACACACATATGGAACTTCGCTCAAAAAGTCAAGTTTCATAAACGCTCTCTCTATTTGGTATCATCCATGTACGAGTGGATCTTCACATAATCGAGCTCGCTGTACAAAGTCTGATACTGTTCCAGGATCCTCTCGTTGTCAGCGTACGCCTGAAAATCGGTAGGGAACATCAGATAGAAGTACCCTTCCGATGTTTTGCCAAGGTCCATAAAAGAAGGAAGGTTTTTGAAATCCTGCGTCGGATCCAGACACAGCTTGAAGAGGTAACCGCCATTATCCAGACCGTCAACTTTCCAGGCCTCCAGGCTCGCTGTATGATAAAAACTGACGTGGTCGCCCTCATCCATAACGGTGACCTGCGATCCCCAGGACGCCGGCATCACGATCTGCGGTCCCCTTTCAAAGGAATAGGTAGTGCTTTCCTCTGTGCGGGTGATGGTATAATCCCATGTCCCGGCCGCATCTGAAGAGGATATCGGTTCATTCTCCGTGTTCTGTGCTGCTCCGGTATCACCTTCAATTTCAGTTCCGGTGTCATTCACATTCTCTGTGCCTTCAGTACTGCCGGCTGTCATTTCAACCACAGCGCTTTCCGGTTCCGGGGCTTTCTCTTTCCCTGCTTTAGGAATCAGGAAGATCAGAAGTGCAGCAATGCAGACGCCTGCAGCCAGAATGATCTTGACAGGCGGTTTGGAACCCTGTGCAGAAGGTTTCGGTCCATGTGCAGAAGGTGCTGACGCTGCGCGCTGCTCTGCAGGAGCTGCCGCCGGACTGTCTCCTCTGCGGCACGGGCCGAGGTACTGGCAAGTCTCTACCTTATCCAGAAAGCGCTCTTCCGATTCATAATTGTAGTAGAGGACGTTCTGCTGTGACGAGAGCTGAAGCTCCATGCCGGCCGGAATCTCAAATTTCTCCATATAGATGGCAAGAACGGGCTTGTCTTTGGACAAAGCAAAGTTGACTTCCCTGCGGCAGTTGACACTGTTCACTGCATTGGGCGTCAGAAAAGACAGGACCATTTCCGCCCTGATCAGATGATTGGCAATGTATTCAGGCCATTCCGAACCGGGCTCTATACCCTCGTCATACCAGATCCTGTAGCCCCTCGCATTGAGCTTCTCAATGATGCGGAATACGCTTGGACTGTCCTTGTGAGCATAGCTGACAAAAATATAGGGTTCGTTTCCTTCGTATGCAGAAATCATGACATGCCTCCAAATTTGTTACGGGTTACACAGTTAAGACGTGCCTTCATGGCGGCAGACTCCGGACTCCGCATCCTTTGCTTCATGCGGCCTGCCGGTGCCTTTATAAATATCATAGGTCCTCATGAGCTTGATTACAATGGTCGGAAAGGCTTTCCAAACATCATGCTGAAACAGAAAAATCGTCCCCGCTGTCTCACAGCGGGGACGATTCTTACTTGTCATTGAATTCTTAATTACTTCTGATGCTCAAGAGCAAGAGTCTTGGTAGTAGCATCGCAGACCTCTGTCGGGCCATAGTACTGAATAGCGCCGGGATAGAGGAAGCAGGTCTCCACTGCCCATTTCGCTCTGTTGGCTTCGAAGAATTTGAAAGGTGCGCCGTCGAGCTCAACGAGTGCCTTTCTGATAACGGGCTTGTCTTCGCCGTTTCTGCGCTCGATGTTCATCATCTTGGTGATCGGCATGCCGCCTGCTACCCACTCTTCTGCCGGTGCGGAGAGGTTGGAAACCTTGGAAAGGTATCCGGTAAAGCCGTACTGGATCAGCATGAATGCATTGTAGCCGAGGGAATAGCAATAGTCACTGTCGAAGTTGGACGGGAATGCGCATCTTCCTTCATAGCCGAAGAAGTGTGTCAGGGTTGAGAATTTGCCCTTGTATGTTCCTGCTGCCTTGCGCTCTGCCAGTTTGTTCTTGACCAGCTCTGCGAACAGTTTCTCGGACTCGATCAGGGATACCTGTAC
>CADCIK010000064.1 GCA_902801415.1 uncultured Lachnospiraceae bacterium | reverse complement strand
GTTTGATGTCGAGCTGACAAGCTTCGGCGCTCAGAAGATCAAGGTTATCAAGGTTGTCCGTGAGATCACCGGCCTTGGCCTGAAGGAAGCTAAGGAAGCAGTCGAGGGCGCTCCCAAGGTAATCAAAGAAGCTGTCGCCAAGGATGAGGCTGAGGCTATCAAGGCTAAGCTTGAGGAAGTTGGAGCTACTGTTACAATCAAGTAATCTATCTTCTCGATCTATTGCAATTTGCGATCCGGCTGTCCGCTTCGGACAGCCGGTTCTTCAATGTTAAAGCACAGACATTTTAGTCCGGAGAGAAGTGGATATTAATATTTCGTTTATAAAATTTTAAAAATTAATTATTGACTGCTGGACAATGCGATGATAAGATATTATTCGCATCTTTTTTGCATGCCGAGTTTTTGTGCTGCCCGGAAATAGGTGTTCCTACTTATTAAAAGGCGATAAGGGCATGCTGGACACATTTTATATAGATTTCAAACAAATACGGGGTGAACCAGATGGAAAAATACAGGATACATCCTACAGGGGAAGGCAAGAGCATGCGCATGAGTTATCAGCGCCAGAAGGAAGTGCTGCCCATGCCCAACCTGATCGAAGTGCAGACTGACTCTTACAAATGGTTTCTGGAGAAAGGTCTGCAGGAGGTCTTTGATGACATCTCTCCGATCGAGGATTTCAGCGGTAGGCTGAGTCTGTCCTTTATCAGCTATAAGCTTTGCGAAGATAAGGTCAAGTATTCCATCGAGAAGTGCAAGGAAAGAGACGCCACTTATGCGGCTCCTCTTATGGTTAAAGTGCGCCTTTTCGACAAGGAAAATGACAAGGAAATCAAAGATCAGGAGATCTTTATGGGCGATCTGCCCCTGATGACACGTACCGGAACGTTCGTGATCAACGGCGCAGAGCGTGTTATCGTCAGTCAGCTGGTCCGTTCCCCCGGCATCTACTACGGTATTGACAAGGATAAATTCGGCAAGAAGCTGTTTTCCTGCACCGTCATTCCCAACAGAGGCGCATGGTTGGAGTATGAGACAGATGCCAATGACATTTTCTATGTAAGAGTGGACCGCACCAGGAAAGTTCCTGTGACGGTTCTGATCCGCGCGCTCGGAATCGGCACCAACGAAGAGATCCTTGACCTCTTCGGCGACGAGCCCAAGATCCGCGGCAGCTTTACCAAAGACCTTTCCGACAGCTATGAGACAGGTCTTCTGGAACTGTACAAGAAGATCCGTCCCGGCGAGCCGCTCTCTGTTGAGAGCGCGGACAGCCTGATCAATGCGATGTTCTTTGATCCCCGCAGATATGATCTGGCTAAAGTCGGCAGATACAAATTTAATAAGAAGCTTGCTTTGCGCAACCGCATCAAGGACCAGATCCTTGCAGAGGACGTTGTGGACGAGGCAAACGGCGATATTCTCGGAACAGCGGGCGAGGTCGTCACAAGAGAGATGGCGGACGAGATCCAGAATTCCGCGATCCCTTATGTATGGATCCGCACGGAAGAGCGCAATGTCAAAGTACTGAGCAACCTGATGGTTGACATCACACATTACGTTGACTGTGTTCCGGAGGAACTGGGCATCACAGAGCAGGTATACTATCCCGCGCTGCGTGAGATCCTTATCCAGTATCAGGACAACGAGGATCCCGAGGCACTTGCCGACGCGTTCAGAAAGAGCGTGCATGAGCTGATCCCGAAGCACATCACCAAGGAGGATATCCTCGCTTCCATCAACTACAACATGCACCTTGAGTACGGCATCGGCACGAATGACGATATCGACCACCTCGGAAACAGAAGGATCCGCAGTGTCGGCGAGCTTCTGCAGAACCAGTACCGCATCGGTCTCTCCAGAATGGAGAGAGTCGTTCGTGAGAGAATGACCACACACGACAACTCGGAGGAGATCTCTCCCCAGGGCCTGATCAACATCAAACCGGTCCAGGCTGCTGTCAAGGAGTTCTTCGGATCCTCCCAGCTGTCCCAGTTCATGGATCAGAACAACCCTCTGGGCGAGCTGACCCATAAGAGACGTCTCTCCGCACTGGGTCCCGGCGGACTTTCCAGAGACCGCGCCGGATTTGAGGTTCGTGACGTACACTATACGCACTACGGAAGAATGTGCCCTATTGAGACCCCCGAAGGTCCCAACATCGGTCTGATCAACTCTCTGGCGAGTTACGCGCGCATCAATGAGTACGGCTTTATCGAGGCGCCTTACAGAAAAGTTGACCGCACGGATCCGATGAATCCCCGCGTCACAGATGAAGTTGTCTATATGACAGCGGATGAAGAAGACAATTACCACGTTGCACAGGCAAGTACGCCTCTGGATGAAGAGGGATACTTTGTCGACAACAACGTTTCAGGCCGTTATAGAACAGAGACTTCTTCTTATAGAAAGACAGTCTTTGAGTACATGGACGTTTCCCCGAGAATGGTATTCTCCGTGGCTACCTCTCTGGTTCCTTTCCTTCAGAACGACGACGCGAACCGCGCCCTGATGGGATCCAACATGCAGAGACAGGCAGTTCCGCTTCTGACAACAGAGGCGCCCGCTGTCGGTACCGGCATGGAAGCCAAGGCAGCCCGTGACTCCGGCGTATGCGTACTTGCGCCCAAGGCCGGTGTCGTTGAGTTCGTCGATGCCACCACCATCAAGATGGCCTATGACGACGGAACCAAGGAGGAGATCCACCTCTCCAAGTTCGAGCGCTCCAACCAGAGCAACTGCTACAACCAGAAGCCTATCGTCTTTACCGGCGAGAGAGTGCGTGAAGGCCAGATCATCGCAGACGGCCCTTCCACATGCAACGGTGAGCTTGCGCTCGGCAAGAACCCTCTGATCGGATTCATGACCTGGGAGGGTTACAACTACGAGGACGCCGTTCTTCTGAGCGAGCGCCTTGTAAGAGACGACGTTTATACCTCTGTCCACATCGAGGAGTATGACTGCGAAGCAAGAGATACCAAGCTCGGTGCGGAAGAGATCACAAGAGATGTTCCCGGCGTCGGTGAAGAGGCTCTCAAGGACCTCGACGAGATGGGAATCATCCGTATCGGCGCAGAAGTCCGCGCAGGTGATATCCTTGTCGGCAAGGTCACTCCCAAGGGAGAGACAGAGCTTACCGCAGAGGAGAAGCTTCTCCGCGCGATCTTCGGTGAGAAAGCAAGAGAAGTCCGTGACACCTCCCTGAAGGTGCCTCACGGCGAATATGGTATCATTGTTGATACCAAGGTATTCGAGAGAGAGAACGGCGACGAGCTGAGCCCCGGCGTCAACAAGGCAGTCCGCATCTACATCGCGCAGAAGAGAAAGATCTCCGTCGGCGATAAGATGGCAGGCCGTCACGGCAACAAGGGTGTCGTTTCCCGCGTTCTTCCCATCGAGGATATGCCTTACCTGCCCAACGGACGTCCGCTGGACATCGTGCTGAATCCTCTGGGCGTGCCTTCCCGTATGAACATCGGTCAGATCCTTGAGATCCACCTTTCCCTTGCGGCGGAAGCACTCGGATTTAACGTAGCAACTCCCAACTTCGACGGCGCCAGCCAGGACGACATTATGGACGCGCTGGATCTGGCCAATGACTATGTCAACACGGAGTGGGATGAGTTTGAGGCCAAGTATAAAGACAGTGTAAATCCCGACACCATGAAGTATCTGTACGACAACCGCGCGCACAGAGAACTGTGGAAAGGCGTTCCGATCTCCAGAGACGGCAAGGTCTGGCTCAGAGACGGCCGCACCGGCGAGCTGTTCGATAACCCTGTTACGATCGGCCACATGCACTACCTCAAGCTCCATCACCTGGTAGACGATAAGATCCACGCACGTTCTACAGGTCCTTACTCCCTCGTCACGCAGCAGCCCCTCGGCGGTAAAGCGCAGTTCGGCGGACAGCGTTTCGGAGAGATGGAAGTCTGGGCACTGGAAGCTTACGGCGCGGCATATACACTGCAGGAGATCCTCACGATCAAGTCGGATGACGTTGTCGGACGTGTCAAGACGTACGAGGCGATCATCAAGGGCGAGAACATCCCCGAGTCCGGTATTCCGGAATCCTTCAAGGTCCTTCTCAAGGAACTGCAGGCTCTGGGACTGGATGTACAGGTCCTGGATGAGGACGGAAACGTCGTGGAGATCAAAGAGGACATTGATTACGGTGAATCTTCGGTCTACCGTTATGAAATGAAGAATAACTTTAAGGATTATGGCAGTCCTGATCAGGCACAGCTTGAGCGCGGCGGCTTCAGCAGCAAGGAATTCAATGCTGCCGGAGAGCTGGAAGATGTAGAGCCGGAGAGTATGGATACAGACGACCTTGACGGTATGGATGACATCGATATGGACAATCTGGTGCTGGAAGCCGATGACTTTGCGAGTGGAGATTCCGAGGAGGAGTTCTAAATGCCTAATACGAAACAGCAAAACTATCAGCCTGTTGCTTTTGAAGCGATCAAGATCGGGCTGGCTTCACCGGAAAAGATCAGAGAGTGGTCCCACGGCGAAGTGACAAAGCCTGAGACGATCAACTACAGGACACTGAAGCCTGAGAGAGACGGTCTCTTCTGCGAGAGGATTTTCGGTCCCAAGAAGGACTGGGAGTGCTATTGCGGCAAATATAAGAAGATCCGCTATAAAGGCGTGATCTGTGACAGATGCGGCGTTGAGATCACCAAGTCCAGCGTCCGCCGTGAGAGAATGGGCCACATTGAACTGGCTGCCCCCGTCTCCCACATCTGGTATTTCAAGGGCATTCCCAGCAGAATGGGACTGATCCTTGACCTCTCCCCCAAGATCCTTGAGAGAGTTCTGTATTTTGCCTCCTATATCGTACTGGATAAGGGGCAGACAGACCTGCAGTACAAGCAGGTGCTGACAGAGCGCGAATATCAGGATGCAAGGGACAAATATGGAAACAAGTTCCGTGCCGGCATGGGCGCAGAGGCGATCAAAGAGCTTCTGCTCGCTGTAGATGTCGAGGCGGAATATCAGGAACTGTCTGAGCAGATGGATGTTGCCACCGGTCAGAAGAGAGCCAGGATCATCAAGAGACTGGAAGTTGTGGAAGCGTTCCGCGAATCCGGAAACTCCCCTGCATGGATGGTCATGGACTGCATTCCGGTCATTCCTCCGGATCTGCGTCCCATGGTACAGCTGGACGGCGGAAGATTCGCTACTTCCGACCTGAACGACCTGTACAGAAGGATCATCAACAGAAACAACCGTCTTAAGAGACTTCTTGAACTCGGCGCACCGGACATCATTGTCCGCAACGAGAAGAGAATGCTGCAGGAAGCGGTCGACGCGCTGATCGATAACGGCAGACGCGGCCGTCCTGTCACGGGCCCCGGCAACAGAGCCCTCAAGTCCCTTTCCGATATGCTCAAAGGTAAGGGCGGACGTTTCAGACAGAACCTTCTCGGAAAGCGTGTTGACTACTCCGGACGAAGCGTTATCGTCGTCGGCCCCGAGCTGAAGATCTATCAGTGCGGCGTACCGAAGGAGATGGCACTCGAGCTCTTCAAGCCCTTCGTTATGAAGGAACTGGAGAAGAGAAATATTTCCCAGAACATCAAGAACGCCAAGAAGCTCGTTGAGCGCGTGGATCCTCAGGTCTGGGATATTCTGGAAGACGTTATCAAAGAGCATCCCGTAATGCTCAACCGTGCGCCTACGCTGCACAGACTGGGAATCCAGGCCTTCGAGCCCATCCTGGTCGAAGGTAAGGCGATCAAGCTTCATCCCCTCGTTTGTACTGCGTTTAACGCGGACTTCGACGGTGACCAGATGGCGATCCACCTTCCTCTGTCCGTTGAGGCGCAGGCGGAGTGCAGATTCCTTCTGCTCTCTCCCAACAACCTGCTGAAGCCCTCTGACGGCGGCCCGGTAGCAGTTCCCTCACAGGATATGGTCCTGGGTATCTACTATCTGACTCAGCAGAGAGACGGAGAGCCCGGCGAAGGCAGATGCTTCCACAACATGAACGAGGCGATCCTCGCTTACGAGAACCACTACATCACTCTGCACTCCAGGATCAAGGTCAGAGTCAGCAAGAACAGAGAGGACGGCGAAGTCGTCACCGGCACGATCGAAACGACGCTTGGAAGACTCCTGTTCAACGAGATCATTCCTCAGGACCTTGGTTTTGTAGACCGCAGCATTCCGGAGAACTTCCTTCTTCCCGAAGTCGACTTCCTTGTTAAGAAGAAAGACCTCAAGAAGATCCTGCAGGCCATCATTGACACCCACGGCACATTCAAGACCGCGGAAGTGCTCGACCTGATCAAGGCTATGGGCTATAAGTACTCCACAGTCGCTGCAATGACCGTATCCATCGCGGATATCACTGTTCCTCCGCAGAAGAAAGACCTTCTGAAGAGAGCGCAGGAAACCGTAGATGTGATCTCCAGAAACTTCCGCAGAGGTCTGATGACTGAGGAAGAGAGATACAGAGCGGTTGTAGATACATGGACAGAGACCGATAACGAGCTCAGAGACGTACTGCTCAGCAGTCTGGACAAGTACAACAACATCTTCATGATGGCTGACTCCGGAGCTCGAGGCAGCAACCAGCAGATCAAGCAGCTGGCAGGCATGCGCGGACTGATGGCGGATACAACCGGCCGTACCATCGAGCTGCCCATCAAGTCCAACTTCCGTGAAGGTCTGGACGTTCTGGAGTACTTCATGTCGGCACACGGTGCCCGCAAGGGTCTGTCCGACACAGCGCTTCGTACAGCTGACTCCGGTTACCTGACCAGACGAATGGTCGACGTTTCCCAGGAGCTGATCATCCGCGAAGTCGACTGCTGCGAAGGCAAAGAGTCCATTCCCGGCATGACCGTCAAGGCATTTACAGACGGCAAGGCAATGGTCGAGGATCTCAAGGATCGTATTACCGGCCGTGTCGTATGTGAAGACGTCAAGGATGCGGATGGAAATATCATTGTTAAGAAGAATCACATGGTCACACCCAGCCGCGCGGCGAAGATCCTTTCCCGCGGCGTGAACAAGCGCGGCGGCAAGATCGACGGCCTCAAGATCCGTACGATCCTGACCTGCAGATCCCACATGGGTATCTGCGCGAAGTGCTACGGCGCCAACATGGCTACCGGCGAGATGGTACAGGTCGGTGAAGCGGTCGGCATCATCGCGGCACAGTCCATCGGTGAGCCCGGCACACAGCTGACCATGAGAACATTCCACACCGGCGGTGTCGCGGGCGGCGATATCACACAGGGTCTTCCCNNNNCGAGACGGGCGAGTCCAAGGAATATCAGATCCCTTACGGATCCCGCATCAAGGTCGTGGACGGCATGACGATCGAGGCCGGCGATGAGCTGACCGAAGGTTCCGTCAACCCTCACGATCTGATGAAGATCAAGGGAATCCGCGCGGTCCAGAACTACCTGCTGCGCGAAGTACAGAAGGTTTACCGTCTGCAGGGCGTTGATATCTGCGACAAGCACATCGAAGTGATCGTCAGACAGATGCTCGGCAAGATCCGGATCGAGAACAGCGGCGACACCAAATTCCTTCCCGGAAGTCTGGTAGATGTTCTTGATTTCGAGGACGAGAACGAGAGACTGACTGCTATGGACAAGCAGCCGGCGGAAGGCAAGCAGATCATCCTTGGTATCACCAAGGCGGCTCTTGCGACAAGCTCCTTCCTGTCAGCGGCTTCCTTCCAGGAGACCACGAAGGTTCTTACCGACGCGGCCATCCACGGCAGGATCGATCCTCTGATCGGACTGAAGGAGAACGTAATCCTCGGTAAGCTGATCCCTGCGGGAACCGGCATGAAGAGATACCGCAATACAAGGCTGAGCACAGACGCGCATCTGCGCCGGAATGAGGTCAAAGAAGAGATCGAAGAGATCGCTCCCGAGGCTGATACAAATGTAGAAGTGGTCATGGACGAGCAGGTTGTTGAAGAAATTGTAAATCCTTCTTTTGAGGAATAAAAAAGTTATTGACAACTGCAAATTGGCTCCATATAATATCATGGTGTGGCTCTGAAGAGTCGCACCATGTTTATTTTATAAGAAGGAGGTGAAATAGAATGCCAACATTTAACCAGTTAGTGAGAAAGGGTCGCCAGACTTCTGTCAAGAAATCTACTGCTCCTGCTCTGCAGAAGGGTATGAACTCTCTGAAGAAGAAAGCTATCGATGCAAGCTCCCCGCAGAAGCGTGGTGTCTGCACAGCAGTGAAGACGGCTACCCCCAAGAAGCCTAACTCCGCACTGCGTAAGATCGCAAGAGTACGTCTCTCCAATGGAATCGAGGTTACTTCCTACATTCCCGGCGAGGGTCACAATCTGCAG
>CADCIK010000063.1 GCA_902801415.1 uncultured Lachnospiraceae bacterium | reverse complement strand
ATGCAGCCGTCCGCTTCTCCAGGCCTCGACCGCCAGCAGCACACTGTTTCCGATGCTTCTCGACTTGTCAGAGATCGTGAAGCAGTTCTGCCGCTCCTCCGGCCTGGGATCGATATCTGCGGCTTTCATGTGCACCGGAACTTTGGTCCCGTCTCTGAGGATTCCCCGCAGGATTCCGCGCAGCGTCGCCTTCACAGGGACACGCTCTCCCGCCTCCGTCTCCACAAAAGCGAGCTCATCCCCTTTTTCTACAGAGTCGCCGATCGAACGCACACACCTGAAAACACCGGCCGCTGCTGTGTGCATCACCCGGTCCGCCGCGTGTCCGGCGATCGCCCCCGGCACGCCCGTATTGGGAAGCGCACTGCCCGAAAGGATCAGCCTTCCAAGGTTGTGGCCCCGCATTGTCTCAACGACCACGTCCACGTCTGCTCCCGCATCCGCGCTCCCGGCCGTAAATCCCGGTCCCAGCGCGATCGTGAGCGGCGCCATGTCGTGCCGCGTGCCAAGATTTCTTTTGGCCAAAACAGCATCTACAACAACCATCGGTTTCAGGCTCCGGATAGCAGCCCCGGAGGGATCGATCAAGACCGGCACTTTGCCGGCGCCTGCAAGCTGCAGCGCTTTCTCTAAATTATCAGTCAGGACACCTTCCATGCCCTCGACAGTCGTCATCCCGTCATATACCGCTTCGCTGAGCGCTACCGCGCGGCGAATTGCTGTCGGCTGCGCTGTTTCCAAAGCAACGACCGGATAGCCGGCCATCCACAGAGCATAGATCACGCCGGTCGCGAGATCTCCCGCTCCCCGCACTATAATCAGACATTCCGCTTTATTAGTATATTTGTTCATGCCTCTCTCCAGATGATGCTTTAGTCTCAACTCGCAATCACAGGGTTACCCTTCGGTTACGACATTTGATCAGCTGAGGATATAGGTCCTGAAGGGCGACTTTCAGCACTTGTGCGCGGAGCCCTGAAACACCTGTTTCCTCGATGAATCTGATCATCTTCCAATTCCGATCAGGTCCTTCACGACCTCCGAAGCGATGAGGAGCCCCGCTGCCGACGGCGTAAAAGCCGAACTGCCCGGCACGTCCTTTCTGCCGGCCTCCGGATCCGCCTCGATCACGCCCAGCGGCTTCATCGGCTCTTCTTTGGAGTAGACGACTTTGAGTTTTCGCACCCCGCGCTTTTTCAGCTCACGGCGCATAACTCTCGCAAGCGGGTCCACCGAAGTCTTGTAGATGTCTGCGACCTCAAATTTGGACGGGTCGAGCTTATTGCCCGCGCCCATGCTGCTGATCACCGGGACGCCCGCCTGCTGCGCGCGCAGGATGATCTCGATTTTGGCAGTCACAGTATCAACGGCGTCCACGACGTAGTCGTATGTGCTGAAGTCGAACTGATCTGCCGTCTCGGGCAGGAAAAAGCACTTGCGCAGCGTCACCTGCGCCTGCGGATTGATGTCCGCGATGCGCTCCGCCATCACTTCTGTCTTGTCTCTGCCGATGGTCTTCCACGTCGCGATGATCTGCCGATTCAGGTTCGTGACGCTGACCACATCTCTGTCGACGAGCTCGAACGCCCCGACGCCGCTCCGCGCCAGCGCTTCCGTCACATACCCGCCGACGCCGCCGACGCCAAAAATCACAACCCTGCTATTCCTGAGCCGTTCCATCGCTTCAGCGCCAAGTAAGAGTTCTGTTCTTTCAAACTGATTTTCCAATGTATGATCCTCCCTGCAACGCGGTCCACTGTCTTTCTTTTGTTCTCCGCCATTGTAGCATGTTTTCTGGTCCGCATGCATAACCATGTGCTATACTGGTTGCAGCGAACAGCAGTTTTTAATTGGCGTACACCTGCACACTTATTATGAATAACACCTAAGGAGGTTTACTGATCATGCATAAACATGCTGTTATTTTTATGCTTATTTGTGCCCTTATGGCTGCCTGCCTCAACACGGGATGCGCGGGAAGATCGCCGCAAGGCGCAGCCCCTGAATCGCAGAGCGCATCGTCTGAATCATCACAAGGCGCTTCTCCTGCATCACAAGACACTTCCGCGTCCAACGATTCCCAAATGACCGGCCAAAACACGCCGTCCCCCGCTGCACAGGGCATTCCTGAATCCAATGAATCCGCAGTGAGCGACTGGGGCACCGTCGCCCCCGAAGACCGCACAGCTGCGAAAGGCACAGCAAACAGCAGCGGTACAGAGATTGCCGGCAATGGCAGCACAGCGCCAGGCGCTGCCTCCGCCTTCCAACAGGTCCTGGTCGACCGGGAAGATCTGTATTTTGCCATCAGGGATGTGAAGGATGACAGCGCTCTTGGCTATACCTGGCAGGTTTACGTGGAGAATCGGACGGACAAGAACCTTATGTTTTCCTTTGAGAGGGTGGCTGTCAACGGCGTGATGTGCGATCCTTACTGGGCGGAAGTCATTGCTGCCGGGAAAAAGGGAAATTGCGAGATCGTATGGCTTCGGGATTCTCTGGACCAGCGGCAGATCACGGACGTTCGCAAGGTCGAATTCACGCTGAATATCTACAACGACGACATTTACACAGAAGCCCCGCTCATGCACGACTCGTTCACGGTCTATCCCCTCGGGCACGATGAGACGGCAGACAAGAGTGTTGTGCGCAAACTGACTCTAGCGGACCAGATCCTTGTGGACAACAGAGACTGCACCATCCTTGTGACCGGCTTTGAGCCGGACAACAGCTGGGGATATGTGATGAACCTGTATCTTGTCAACAAGACTGATCAGGATCTTGTTTTCAATGTCGATGATTCCTGGATCAACGACAATCCGTGTTTCACTTACTGGACCGAGATCGTCACCGCCGGAAGTGCCGCCTATTCCTCTATACTGTGGGAGAAGGCTGATCTCGAGGAAAGCGAGATTCAGGTAGTCAGGAAGATTTCCCTCCCGATGCTCGTCTATTCAGATCAGGAAACTGAGGAAGCTCTTATCGACGAGACCTTCAAGATCAAGCCTTAAGCTCACGATTCACGGCGTCGCCTAAGCCCATAGGCGTCCTGTGGTTCAGGCACTCATGATTTTCAACATGGACCGACCTGTGGTATGATAATCCCAACATCCGACAGGTGAAGGGCATTCTGACAGTTCCAGCATCTTCCGGATGCATGACACTTGACGTTTGGGCATATTTTGACATAGAGCACAGGAGTTGGAGGAAAAAGCAAATGAAAAAGATTCTGGTTGTGATCGATATGCAGAATGATTTTATCGACGGCGCGCTCGGCACGCCTGAAGCCGTCGCTATCGTGGAGAATGTGAAGGCCAAGATCCTCAGCTATCCTAAAGAGAATGTATTCGCGACGCGCGATACGCACCACCAGTATTACATGGATACGCAGGAAGGCCGCAATCTGCCGGTGCCGCACTGCATCCGCGGGACTGACGGCTGGCAGATCCGCCCCGAGATCGCAGAGCTCATCTTCCCCGATCATATTGTTGACAAGCCCACATTCGTCCTGGAGCGCCGCGAGGAGGACGGGATCGAGATCGAGCTGGTCGGCCTCTGCACCGATATCTGCGTCGTTTCCAACGCTCTGCTGCTCAAGGCTTCAATGCCGGAGACGCCGATCTCCTGCGACGCATCCTGCTGCGCCGGCGTGACGCCCGCCAAGCACGAAGCTGCCCTGGAGACCATGCGCTCCTGCCAGATCAGGATCATCAACGACTGATCCGGAGCACTGACAAATAAATACAACAACGAAAAAAACCGACTGTAGGGAGCAGTCGGTTTTCTTCGTAGGGGATGTTTAATATTTAGGGGGGTAATTTATGAATGAAGCTTTGTATTGCTTACATGATGTATAGTACCATCCTCCCTGGGGATACAATAGATAATTATTTGACAAAGTTTAGGTCTTTTTTGACATTTTGTTATTTTTATAGCAGATTTTTATCTCTTGCGCTTGCCGACGCAAGATGATAAACTGCAACAAATAACGAAAGGAATTCATATGCCGGACAAACTCTACAAACAGACTTATGATATCCACGAGCAGGGAATCCTCATTGAGTACAGGACGACCGGAGATTATCTCCCCGCCCATTGGCACGATTCCCTTGAACTCGTCTATATTTTGAACGGTAACGCCGATTACTTCCTGGAGGGAACCGAGCACAAGCTTGTGCCCGGTGAGTTCATCGTGGCCGACACCAATCAGATCCACGAGGCTCGCTGCACCCATACCTACATGATGATCGTTCTTCGTTTCGACGACGATCTGATCCAGCGACTGATGGGCAACAAGCGCAATTTCCAGATCATCTGCAGCCGCGCGGAGCTGACCGACGAACTTGTCCCCGCCTATCTGGAGATCTGCGACTGCCTCAAGAAACTGGTGCCGCTGCACGTCAAGCAGCCCAAGGGCTACATGATCGCCACACAGTCGATCGCGCTGGACATCCTCTACAGGCTGATCAAGGACTTCTCGATCGTGCTTTACAAGGAGGATCTTCCGGAACCCAGCCGCAACCAGCTCCGGATCAGGGAAATTGTCTCCTATATCGACAAGCACTACATGGAGACCCTGTCCCTCGAGCAGATCGCGGATGTATTTGGCCTCAACAGCGACTATTTCAGCCGCATGTTCCGCCAGAATATCGGGATCCCGTTCACACAGCATGTCAACCATGTGCGCCTGACGCACATTTATCACGACATCTGCACGACGGACGAGCCGGTCCTGGAGATCCTGGACAAGCACGGTTTCACTAACTACAAGCTGTTCAGCCGCATGTTCAAGGACGTGTACGGCGACACGCCCCGGGAAATCCGCAGACGCGCCAGACTCGAGCACATCTGACACCCCCGCGACGGCCCGGCGCAGGCCCTCGAACGCGCTGCATATCCTTATAACCGCACAACAAAAGCCGCAGAGCAAATCTGCGGCTTTTTCTATTACATGTCCATATTTTGACGGAGCCGGTCCTCTTTCTCAGAAATGATACTCCCCGTCGAAGAAACCGTTGAGGAAAGCCTGCGCCAGCGACTTGTCCCGGATGTTGGCGCGCGCCTCCTCGATGCTGAACCACTTGTAAGCGTCGATCTCTGTGTTGGGGTCGGCGTCCTGCTCCTCGACAATGGCTGTGAAATTCAGCATCAGTGTATTGGAGGGGGCAAAATAGTGGCTTCTGTTGAAGTGGCACTCCAGGACTTTCAGGCCCATCTCCTCTTTGATCTCCCTGCTGACGGCGTCCTCCGCGTCTTCTCCCTTGTTGACATATCCGGCCACAAGGATATAGGAATCTCTGCCATATTGTTTGATCAAAAGGACCCTGTCCAGTTCCTTGTTCATAACGATCATACTGACCGCAGTATTATAAACAGGAAACCGGAATTCCTCGCAGTTGGGACAGTAAGGGACCATGCCTTCACCCATCAGATACTTCTCGTCCAGTTTGTGACCGCAGTGCATACAATATCTCATTTCCATGTTCAAATCCCCCATGAACTGCAGCGACCGATCGTTTTCCATCGCCCTGTAGAAGATAGTACGATTTAACTATACACCGCGCATGACAACAAAAAAAGAGCGTTGCACGCTCTTTTTCAGGCAATTCCGTCCATTATTTCCCGTCCTCGGATGTTCTCGGACGCAGACTCTGTCGAATGCTTCCCAGAATCGCTGTAACACTGAAATGTTTTTTAAACAGTTTATGGGAATCATGACCGGCTTTCTCCAAGGTACTCTCTGTTTTCCCGGCATCCGTTGCCGAAGTCCCCTCGAAGCTATAGAGTTCTGTATACATCATGTTACATTTCCTCCGGTTAGCAGTTACCACTTAGCTGTTTATTATCATAACATTTTCGTAATAATTTGTAAATAATTTTAAATATTTATTTTTGCATTATTTTCGGATTATCACCGTGCAGAGTGAGAACAATTCCTGCCCGGCCGGCAGATCATGGATCCTGGTGATCCATCCGTCCGCCGTGCGCAGCATCAGCTTCCCATTCTCGATCCGGTATCCGTAACAGAGCATATGGTGTCCGCCGTAAACAGGATGGCGGTGCAGTTCCATATACAGGATCGCTCCGCGGTCCAATTCGCTGCAGATACGCTTCGCAGTCGCCAGATAGGGCCCCCGCACCTTATATTCATGAAGGCCATACGCTCTTAGGCATGCGGCGATCAGAAACGGCGCAAACAGGTCTGACGTTCCTCCGAACCGCTTTAAGATATCCGCGTTCATGTACACCAGACGCCTCTGCCCCATCCGCGCGATCCGCTGGAAAACGGCTTCCGGTTTTTCTTCGATCGGTCTTCCCTCTCTCTGTGCCAAAGTATAGAGAAGGTTCGTGATCGCAGTCGGCCCGCAATGACGCCGATACTTGCGGTCCAGCTTGGCGAATTGTCCCGTGGTAAAGCTGTAGGCGTCTTTCTGCCAGGCGCTGGCGCCGCGATATTTTGACTCATCTAAATTCATCATGTCACTGCAATTGAAGGCCTGCCCCGCAAAAGGTCAGGGCCTGATCTGATCAACTGGTTTACCAGGTCACTGCAATGTCAAGCTGATTGGGATTGCCTGCTGCGAATCCGCCCGTATCGACTACGATACAGGTTCCAAGGCTGCATTCTACCAGGGATCCGAAGGGATGCACACCCAGGTTGGCGGCGCACATGATATAGTCGCCAAACATCTTGACTCCGTCATCTCTTACCCAGACATCGTAGTAGTAACCTCTGCGGTTCATGTTTCTCACACATCCGCTCATATTGAGATTGTAGTATGTCTCTTTGCCGGACGGACCATATACGGAACCTTTGCTGCGGCTGAGGACGGGGCCGTTCCAGTTAAGGCTCCTGGTCTGCTTGGCCAGTTCCGCCCTGCGGCTGTCCTTGAGGGCCTGTGCCCACTCCTCGCTGGCCTCGGCTGTCTTCTCGACAATGGTCTCTTCCTGCTCCTGCCTGCTCTGCGCTTCCGTCTCTTCCTTGCGGATATCGTCTTCCTTGAGGGCCTCGATCTCCGCACTGTCTCTTACGATCAGAGCGCTGTCAATATACCCGATCTCTCCGCCGACTGTCACTTCCCAATACTTGAGACCGTTGCTGCCGGTCAGGTGGACGGATGCGTACTTTTCAATTGATGCGATCTCCTCCGCGTCATCAGAGGGCTCCGCTTTAACGGAAGCAGCCTGCGCCACATATACGACCGCATCTTCCTTAGTGAACTCATAAGTGCTGTCAAACGCCGCGTTGATAACACTTTTGTCCATATCCGCACCGTTCGCGTCTTCAGGCGCCTGTAAGGTTTCTTCCGCGCCGTCAGCAATATCGCTCGCCGCCTGCTCGGGATCTGCCAGTTTCTCCATATCTGTCACACCCATGTCCGCGCTGTCAATAGCCTGCGCGACCTCCGGTGCGATCACATTACCGGCGGCATCTGACGCCACACTGTCATCTACCTCCTGCGGAGCCGCGAATTCGGTCTCTGCAGGAACTGCTTCTATCACACTTGCGCCTTCCGCGGCTGTCTCGGATGCTCTGGCCTGCATTCCATACACGGAACCGGAAGCTGCCAGCAGGGTCAGGGACAGACAGACGGAAAGTATCTGTTTTCTCATAAATCCTCCAAATTCATTACATTCTTTTCATCTTTTCGTTAAAAACAGTGCTATTTTAGCATGCAGATTTAAAAAATGTAGGATTTATGATATTTTTTAGACTTTTTAAGAAAATCTTTAGAATTAGGCCTTATTTTGCCCGGTTTCCTGGCTGTTTACAGTATCCATATGGACATCCATCTGCGGGAACGGGATCTGGATCCCATGCGCGTCATACTCTAATTTGACATTTTCCATGACATACCACTTGGAGGCGAGGAACTCGGATCCCTTCACCCAGCCCTGTCCTTCGATCCCGACGGAACTGTCGCCGAGCTGGCTTACGTGAACGTTGACTCCCTTTTCCGGCAGGTAGCCCGGGCAGTTTCTGTAGACCTCCTCCATGACCTCTTTCGCTTTTCTTATATCCGAGTCATAGCTGATCCCGACCTCGATATCCAGTCTTCTCTCTTCCATCGCGGAAGCGTCAAACACCGCAGCATTGGAGAGTACGCCGTTGGGAATGGTCAGCTTCCGGTTGTCGATCGTGGCCAGTGTCGTGTAGACCAGACCGATGGTTCGGACCGTCCCGTCACCATAGGGAGTGCTCACAAAGTCTCCCACTCTGAAGGGCTTCATCAGAAGGATCAAAATACCGCCGGCCACATTGGAAAGGCTCCCCTGCAGGGACATACTGATCGCCAGACCGCCGGCGCCCAGGATCGTAACAATTGAGGCTGTGCTGACGCCGAGCTGTCCCACGATCATAAAGATCAGGAGTATATAGAGCAGCATGCGCGCGGCTGACTGCAAGAACTTATTGACGCCTTCATCCATCTCCACATGGGACAGGAATCTATTCAGGATCTTGAGCAGTATACTGATCAGTCTGCGCCCTACTATAAAGATGATAATGGAGACAATAATATTAAAGACCAGCTTCTGCAGCATCGGCGCCGCTTCCACCAGCAGCTTTTCCAGTGTGCCCGGACTGATAGAGGCGGGGTCGATTGCAGCCACGTTAATAGAATCGGTCCACGCCTTAAGCAATACAAGTTTCATTTATAGTCATTCCTTTCTTAACCGTTCCAGTTTCCTTCGCTGTCAAAGTTGAAGCTGAGCTGTTCCTCCTGATCCTGCTGCGGCTCTTCCTGCACGGGCAGCGCTCTCCTGATCCGGAAGTTCTCCTCATGCAGGGGCGTAAAGTCTTTCTTTAAGTAGATCAGGTATGCTTCCTCAGGGATATCATACTTGCCAAGAAGATTCGCGATCATCTTCTTCAAATACCGCGCGCTGACATGCGTCTCGACATAGAGATCAGCATCCGGGATCTTAGCAGGTGTATCCAGGCCGATTCCGTCTCTGGAGAAGTAGGGCCGCTTCCTGCCCTGCAGGTCCGGGTCGGATTCCAGGCTCGCGAACAGCATCGGATTCATGCGGTTGAGCAAGGCGCATGTCTGCAAAAGCATCTGTTTCCAGCTATCCACCTCATATTTCTGGTCATACAGGGAAAAGGCCGAGGGCTTCTTGTTAGTGAGCACAGTTCCCAGGCTATACGGGATCGTCTCATCTACGCGGTAAGCGTCATAGTCAATACGTTCCTGTGCGCTCCGCTCCCTCTGTGCCCGCAGGAGGTCCTGTTCATGGCTGAACTGCTCCCTGCACGCCTGCGCACTCTCCAGTTCCCGGCGAATGCCGCGGTAGATCCTGCGATATTCCTTGATCCGCTCGGGATCCTTGTCCTTGCGGTACTTCTCCTTCTCGATCTCCATCATCACAGCCGCTCCGGTCTCCTCGAGAAGTCCGGTCATACGCTCCAGCTCCCTGGAGAGCTTCTCTGCGTTGCGGGGAAACGCCCGGTACAGGTTCGAAGCAATACGTTCCAGTTCCATTGTATCCTCCCTGTCAAAACACTCAGCGATACTCTTTTATGGCCTATTTTATTGTACAACAGATTAATTTCCGACGAAATAAAAAAACCGCCCGGAAACCGACATCTGCTTCCGGGCGGGATAAAACCTTTATTCTCTATTCAATACAGCTTGTCGCCTGTCGCCAAAGATCGCCCTCATCAGCGGCCTTTGCGCAGCCTGTAGACCTCCTGATTGAGTTCCTTGATGTTCAGAGGCTTGGGAATATGGGCGTCCATGCCGCTGGCAAAGGATCGCTCCACATCTTCCTCCATTGTGTCGGCTGTCATCGCAAGGATCGGAATTCCTGCCGCATCTTCCCGCTCAAGTCCCCTGATCTCTGCTGTAGCCGCATAGCCGTCCATCAGGGGCATGCGGATATCCATCAGGATCATGTCGTAATAGCCGGGTCTGGAGTTCTTGAACATGGCCACAGCCGCTTTGCCGTTTCCGGCGATCTCACATCTTGCGCCTTCCACTTCCAGGAGTTCCTTGAGAACGTCCGCGTTGATCTTATTGTCTTCCGCGACAAGGAAACGGAGTCCGCCGAGCGGGTTGGTAACTGTCTCCTCGACTCCTGTGTCGAGAATCTCTTTCGTGATGCTCATCTCTTCCACAATGCTTCGGAATGTGGAGAAGAAGAAAGGCTTGGGCATGATCGCCGCAATGCCGACTTTGTGCACATTCTGGGTGAAGTGCTCCGCCTTATCGGACATCAGGATGATCGAGGGGGTCTTGGCCCAAGGCATGGCAAGGATCTCATCCGCGAGCTCCCAGTAGCCCTTGTCCTGAATGTCACGATCAAAGAGGTAGAGGTCAAATGCCCGCTCCTCCATGCTGGCCTGCTCGATCAGCTGCATCGCGCCGTATGCGCTGGAGGTGTACTCCGCGTCAAGGCCGGTGTTGCGAAGCAGTTCGCAGATCCTCGCAGCTTCATTCATATTCTCCCCGACGACCAGCACGCGGTTAATTCCGCGGTCACTCCAGAACTGGTCTTCCGCTTCACCCGCATTCTTCAGCCGCAGGCCGATAAAGAAGGTCGAGCCCTGATCCGGAGCGCTCTGTACGGAGATCGTGCCGCCCATCTGGGCGACGAATTTTCTTGTCATGGCAATGCCGATTCCGGAGCCGTGCATGCCGGGAATATTGTCAAATCTTCCGACGTTCTCGAACAGTCTCTTCTGAAGCTCGCTGCTCATACCGATGCCGTTATCGCGGACCTCAAAGGAGATCTCTCTGTAGCCCGGATCGTCGTCGCGGCCGTATACGGAGAGGGAGATCTCTCCTCCTTCAGGCGTGTACTGTATAGCATTATTGAGAAGGTTCATCAGCGATTCCGTAATACGGACTCTGTCACCGAGGAAGATATCGTGCTCAATGCCATGTGTGCTGACTTCGAATCTCTGGTGCTTGATCTGCGCCTTGCTGCGGATCACATCCGCAATCTCTTCGATAGTCTGTCCGAGCGCGAACTCACGGTTATCCGCTTCCACGCTGCTGCTGTCCACGCCGCTCACGTCGATGATCTGGTTGATCATAACCAGCAGATCCTGACAGGACATTCCGATCCTGTGCGCGTACTCCATGACCTTGGCGGAATTGTCCGCGTTCTTCATAAGGAGCATCACAAATCCGGCGATGGAATTAAGAGGCGTCCGCAGATCGTGGCTCATTCCCTTGAGCATCCGGTTGTGGACAGCGATGACGCCGGAATACAGGATCTCATGCAGGCGGCTGTTATCGGCAGTCCCGTCTTCGGAGTCCAGATACACAGTGAGAAAACGATCCATGCCCCGGATTCCCTCGAT